>CAVEPP010000007.1:0-4525 GCA_963617605.1 Alloprevotella sp.
CCCCTCAACGGAGTGGGGTTTGTTTGATTATCGGATGTGCCAGATATCGCTCACATACTCAGCGACGGCGCGGTCACTGGAAAACCAGCCGGATTTGGCGATGTTCACGAGCGCCTTGCGCTGGAAGGAGAGATTGCCGGTCTCTCCGGCGAGAGCGTCCCACGCCGCGAGATACGGCGCAAAGTCGCGCAGGACGAAGAACTCGTCGTTATATTTGAGCAGCGCGTCCTCAAGATCCCAGAACTTGCTGCCGAGCGAGCCGTCCGTGAGGTGGGCGAGCACGCGCGCGAGGACCGGGTCGCTCTCGGCACATTCGCGGGCGTTGTAGCCGCCCTGCGTGGTGAAGCGCTCGGTCTCCTCGCTCGTGAGGCCGAAGATCGAAATGTTCTCCGCGCCGACGCGCTCGAGAATTTCGACGTTCGCGCCGTCGAGCGTGCCGAGCGTCACGGCGCCGTTCATCATAAACTTCATGCAGCCGGTGCCGCTCGCTTCCTTTCCGGCCGTGGAGATCTGCTCGGAAATGTCGGCGGCGGGATAGATGCGCTGACCCATGGTGACGCCGAAGTTCTCCATGAACACGACCTTCATCCGGCGGCTCACCACCGGGTCGGCGTTCACGAGATCGGCCACGGCGCACACGAACCGGATGCTCTCCTTGGCAAAGGCGTAGCTGTGCGCGGCTTTGCCCGCGAAAACGAACGTGCTCGCCGGGACCTTCGCGTAAGGATCGTCCTTGAGCCGGTCGTAGAGCGCGAGAATTTTAAAGGCGTTCAGGAGCTGGCGCTTGTAGGCGTGGATGCGCTTTACCTGCACGTCGATGACGCCGTCCGGGTTGCACGCGATGCCGAAATCGCGCGCGATATAATCGCAGAGATTTTTCTTTGCCGCGAGCTTCACCTTGGCAAGCTCGCGCAGCGATTCGGTGTCATCCGCATAGGCGAGAAGCCCCTCGAGCTTTTCCGGCTGCTCGACCCAGCCGCCGCCGACGCGCTCGGTGATGTAGCGCGAAAGGCCGGGGTTTGCCTGCAAAAGGAAGCGGCGGTGGGAAACGCCGTTCGTCTTGTTGTTGAATTTCTCCGGGGAAATGGCGTAAAAATCGCGCAGGACAGTGTTTTTCAAAATCTCCGTGTGGAGCTTCGCCACGCCGTTCACCGAGTGGCCGCCGATCACGGAAAGATTCGCCATGCGCACGAAGCCGCCGCCGATGACGGCGGTCGCCTGCTGGCGGTCGTGCCAGCCGGGAACGGACTGGTCAAAGCTCTCGCGCCAGCGGCGGTCGATCTCCTCGATGATCTGGAACTGGCGGGGGAGAAGAGAGCGCATGAGCGACACCGGCCACTTTTCCAGCGCTTCCGGCATGACGGTGTGGTTCGTGTAGGAGATCGTGCGGCAAGTGATGTCCCACGCTTCCTCCCACGAGAGACCTTCGCCGTCCATGAGAAGCCGCATCAGCTCCGGCACGCAGAGCGCGGGGTGGGTGTCGTTCGTGTGGATGGCGACGCGCTCGGGCAGCTTGTCCCAGGAAAGATGCGTGGCGCGGAACGTGCGCAGCACGCTCTGCAGTCCGGCGCTGACGAAGAAATATTCCTGCTGGAGACGCAGCTGCTGCCCGGCGGGGGTGTTGTCGTCGGGGTAGAGCAGACAGGTGATCGCCTCGGCGTCGTTGTTGGCCTTCTGCGCGCGGGAATAGTCCCCGGCGTTGAAGGCGTCGAGATCGAGCTGTTTGTGCACCGGGCCCGCGCGCCAGAGACGGAGCGTGTTCACCGCGTGCGCGCCGTAGCCGAGGATGGGAACATCGTAGGGCGTGGCGAGAACGCTGCGGTAATCGCGCAGCTCATACACCATGCGGCCGTTCTCTTCGCGCCGGTCCACCGTGCCGCCGAAGCGCACCTCCACGGCCTCGCTCGGCACCGCGGTCTCCCATGGGTAGCCGTCCGAGAGCCAGTCGTCCGGCTCCTCGGTCTGGCAGCCGGAGCGGATGCGCTGGCGGAAAAGACCGTAGCGGTAGCGAAGACCCATGCCGACGCACGGCACGTCCTCCGCCGCGAGCGAATCAAGATAGCACGCCGCGAGACGGCCCAGACCGCCGTTGCCGAGACCGGGGTCGCGCTCACATTCGAGCAGCGCGTCGAGATCCTCGCCGAGCTCGGCGAGAATGTCGGCGGTCATGTCGCGGATGCCGAGCTGGATGAGATAGTTTTCGAGCAGCCGCCCGATGAGAAATTCCATCGAGAAGTAATAGACGACCTTCTCTCCGGCGGCGGCGCGGCGGCGCAGCGTTTCGGTGCGCACGCCGGAGCAACATTCGCGGATCATCGCCGCGAGCGCGGTATAGCGTTCCATGCGCGAGCACTCGGCAAACGGCTTTGAGCAGGTCTCGGCAATGCTTTCCAGATATTCTCTCTTAAACTCTTCTCTTCCGGGCATGTGTCGTTTCTCCTATGTGTTTGATGAGCGTCCCGCCGAGCGGCGGCACAGTGAGCACGAGCGACTGCTCGCGCCCGTGCGAGGGAACTTTCTTTGTATGCAGACGGCGCGGGTTCGTCTTTCCGCTGCCGCCGAAGCGCGTATCGTCTGAGCAGAGAATCTCCTGCCACGCGCCGGAAAACGGCACGCCGAGACGGAAGCTCTCGTGCGATTCCGGGCGGAAGTTCAGCATGCAGAGGATAGCGGAGCCGTCCTTCGCTTTGCGGACGAACGAGAGGATGCCCTGCTCGCTGTTGTCCGCGTCGATCCAGTCAAAGCCGTCCCAGCTGTTGTCGATCTCCCAGAGCGCTCTTTCCGCGCGGTAGACGTGGTTCAGCTCGCGGATGAACGCCTGCACGCCCGCGTGCGTCGTGTTCTGCAAAAGGAACCATTCAAGCTCTTCGTAGTCGCGCCATTCGATGAACTGCGCAAACTCGTTGCCCATGAAGCTGAGCATCCCGCCGGGATGACACGCTGCGTACAGCGGCAGCAGCCGCGCGCCCGCAAACTGCCGCCACCAGTCGCCCGGCATCCGCCCGATGAGCGAGCGCTTGCCGTGCACGACCTCGTCGTGGCTGAGCGGGAGGATGTAGTTCTCGCTGAAGGCGTACATCATCGAGAACGTCAGAAGGCCGTGGTTGTATCTGCGTCCGTCAAAGTCGATGGACATATACCGGAGCGTGTCGTTCATCCAGCCCATGTCCCATTTATAATGAAAGCCGAGCCCGCCCTTCTCCGGCGGATACGTCACGAGCGGCCAGGCGGAGCTCTCCTCGGCGTAGGTTGCGGCGCCGGGGACGCGCTTGCCGATGACGGTATTGAGCGTCTGCAGAAACGCCACCGCCGCGAGATCTTCTTCGCCGCCGCGCTCGTTATATTTTTTCCGCGCGGGATCGTCTACGCCGAAGTTCAGATAGAGCATGCTGCTCACGCCGTCCACGCGCAGCGCGTCGGCGTGGTACTCTTCCAGCCAGAAGAGCGCCGAGCTTATGAGGAACGAGCGCACTTCATTGCGGGCGTAGTTGAATTTATAGGTGCCCCAGCCGGGCATATCGCCGGATTCATAGAGCGCCGTGCCGTCAAACCGGCCGAGACCGTGTGCGTCGCGGCAGAAATGCCCCGGCACCCAGTCGAGAATGACGCCGATCCCGGCGCGGTGGCACTCGTCGATAAGATGCATCAGGCCCTCCGGCTCGCCGAAGCGGGACGTGGCGGCAAAAAATCCCGTCGCCTGATAGCCCCAGCTGCCGTCAAACGGATGCTCCGTCACGGGCAGAAGCTCAAGGTGCGTGTAGCCCATATCCTTGATGTACGGCACAAGCGTGTCGGCCAGCTCATACCACGTATAAAAGCTCCCGTCCGGGTGCCGCCGCCACGAACCGGCGTGGACTTCGTAAATGTTCCGCGGCTCGCCGAGCGCGCGGCGATTGGCCATCCATTTGCCGTCCGTCCAGTTATAAGAGAGATCGTGGATGCGCGAGGCGGTGCCGGGGCGTACCTCGGCCGCGAGCGCGAAGGGGTCGGCCTTCCAGACGACGGAGCCGTCCGCGCCCTCGATAATGTACTTATAGAGCTGTCCGGCGCACGCGCCCGGCACGAAGCCGCGCCATACGCCGAGATCGTCACGGCTGAGCCAATGCGCGCCGTCGCTCCACGAGCAGAAATCACCCGTCACGCGGACGCTCCGCGCGTTCGGCGCCCATACGGAGAACGATACGCCGCCGGGCTCGATGTGCGCGCCGAAGAGCTTCTGCGCGTCGAAATTCGTCCCGTCGATCCATGCCTGTTCCGGGCGGTATGTATCCAAGGAGAAAGACCCCCTTTTTATACTTATCTTATAATTAGAGTATAGCATACTCATCCGCCGGTGAAAAGAGCCTGTGCAAGATTTTAACACTTCCCGGAGGTTTACAGAAAGCGAAAAATGTAGTATCGTATATACGTGAAAATTTGTTCTAAGGAGAGCAGCCCATGAGAAGAAGCACGAAACGCCTGGCCGCCGCCGTACTGATCGCGGCGCTCGGCATCCTTTCCGCGTGCGGCACGAGCCCCCCGCCCG
>CAVEPP010000007.1:4564-16676 GCA_963617605.1 Alloprevotella sp.
TTCCCACGAGCGAGCCCACCGCCGCGCCGACGCTGTCACCGGAGCCGACCGAGGCTCCCACGCCAACGCCGACCGCGTCGCCCACACCCACCCCCGCGCCGACGGAAACGCCGGAGCCGACGGCGGAACCCACCCCGGCGGAGCCCACGCCCACGCCCGCCCCGCCCGTCCCGGCGGGAACGTACACCTATACGGATGCGGACGGCGGCGAATGGAAGCTGGAGCTGCGCGACGACGGGCTTTTCACCATCACCGACCCGGACGGCAAACCTCATACCGGTGAGGGGTGGTCCACCGCCGCGGACGGCTCCGTCCACTGCGGGCCGACGGATATCTATTTTGCCCCCTTCGCGTTCAACGGCGGGTGCAGCCGCTGGAAGATCTCCGGCGGTACATGTACGCCGCTCGAACGCGCCTAATTGAAAAAACTACATACCGGACGCGCCGAAGCGCGCCCGGACCGAGGAGAGACCGCTATGTGTGCAAAGGAAACCGCCAAAGAATTTCTCCGCCGTCACAACATGTTCTATGAGCAGCAGCCCTTTGAGGACTTGACGGACGCCTACATTGCCGATATGCGCGCGGGACTGCGCGGAGAGCCCTCCACGCTTATGATGCTGCCGTCGTTCCTTCCCGCGGCGAGCGCGCCGCGCACGGGCGAGAGCGTTCTCGTGCTCGACGCCGGCGGCACGAATCTGCGCGCCGGGCGCATCCGCTTTGACGAAGCGGGAAAGCCCGTCACGGAAGCGCTGCAAAAGTGCCGCATGCCCGGCACGCTCGGCGAGGATACGAGCGCGGAGGAAATGTTCCGCGCCATCGCGGAGCTTGCTCTCACCGTTGCCGGCGACGCGGACCGCGCGTGCATCGCGTTCTCGTTCCCGTGCGAGTGCCTGCCCTGCGGCGACGGGCGCATCATCAGCATGGGCAAGGAGTCGCGCGTCACTGGCGCGGAGGGAAAGCTCGTGTGCGAGGGCATCGAAACGGCGATGTGCGCGCTCGGCGCGTCAGGCGAGCGCCGCTGGCGGCTCATCAACGACACCGTCGGCTCCATGCTCGGCGGCATGGCCTCGTGCGACCGAGAGCGCTACGCCGACTTCATCGGCTTCATTCTCGGCACAGGCACAAACGCCTGCTGCCATGTGAAAGCGTGCGACGTTACGAAATCGCCCGAAACGGTGGCGATGGGCGGCGAAACGCTCGTCAATCTTGAATCCGGCTGCTTTGGCCGCGCGCTGCGCGGCACGGCGGACGTCGCCGTGGACGAGGCGTCCGGACTGCCCGGCGACCACCCGGCGGAAAAAATGATCTCCGGGGCATACTACCGTCTGCTGCTGCGCGAAACGCTGATTCTCGCGGCAAAGGAAGGGCTCATCTCGGCGAAGAGTGGGGAGAACATCGCCGCGCTCTCCATCACGAGCGCGATGGTGGACGCCTTCTGTCTTGACCCCATGGGCGGCAACGCCGTCGCCGAAGCGCTCGAAACGGAGAACGACCGCCGCTTTGCTTCCGAGATCAACACGATGCTGCTTGAGCGCGCGGCGCGCATCGCCGCGGCGTGCCTGTGCGCTATTCTGCGCGAGCGCGGCTTCGGCGCAGGGAAGCTCACCGGCATCTGCGCGGACGGGACGATGCTCAAGCTCAACCCCGTGCTGCGGCCCCGGATGGAAGCGCTGATCGCGGAGTATACGAAACGGCACGGTCTCGGCGGCGCGGAATTCCTCTTCGCCGGCGACGCCACGCTCCTCGGCTGCGCCTGGGCAGCACTGGCGTAAACAACAAAAAGGCTCCCTTGTGTAAAGGGAGCTGTCAGCGAAGCTGACTGAGGGATTGTGGTCTTCGGAAAACGACAACCCCTCCGTCAAAAACTCCGTTTTTGCCACCTCCCCTGACGAGGGGAGGCAAGCGGGTTTGCAGAAAACCAACTTGGCGCCCCTAACAGGGGAGCTGGCAGCCGTAAGGCTGACTGAGGGGTAAACGACAATCCCTCCGGCTTTTGCCTGCGGCAAAACCCACCTCCCCTTACACAGGGGCGGCTTCAAAAGGACAACACCATGAAAAACTACCGTACCCCCCGCAAAGAAACCGAAGAAAGCCCCTCCCGCCGTGCGCGGCGCTCTTCACAAAGCCGCGTCATGCTCGTCGGCTGGATTTTCCTCGGCGTGATGCTCGTCGCCGCGATCGCCGCCATCATCCTGCTGCTCCCCGGGCGGGACAAGAGCACAGAGACGGACGATCGCCCCCTTTCCGTGCCGCAGCTCAACCCCGGCGCGGGCGGCAGCGCCTTTCAGACGGAGCAGACCGCCGCGCCCATCGAGAAGACCGACAAGACCGGCAGCGGGCGGCGCGTTTCCATCAGCCGGTTCGACTGCGATTATACCCCGCCCGAGACCGTGACGCTCGGCGTCTTGAAGTCTGTGGATCTCACGGCGCTCGGCGAGACCGTGGCGGCGAACATCGCCGCGAACGGCTGGGGCAGCGTGGCGTATTCCGTTTCGGAAAACGGCTCGCTCCTTTTGCAGAACCCCAACGCCCCGGCGCTCACGCCGGACAATTACGACAAGCAGGAGGCGTTCCTCGTCTCGTCCCAGCCGGAAAACGCGGCGCGGACGTTTCTGGAACACAGCGGGCTCATCGGTCTGCTGCGCAATTACGGACTGGAGCTCGGTACGGCGGCGGAGAACGATAACGGCGTGATCACCTTCCGCGGCACGGGCAGCACCGCGCAGAGCGAGTGCAGCGTGCGCTTCAGCTTCCTCTATACCGGCGACTTCAACCAGGCGGTCCTCCGCGCGGTGTACCTTGCCGATGCCGTGGATGTCCCCGCGCTCACGCCCAAAAAGGCGGCGTCCAACGCCGTCACATGGGACAGCGCCGACGAGGGCGCGGTCTCCGTGACCGCCGCGGAGCTTCGCAGCGTGCGCGGCCTGCCGTTTTACGTCTTCACCTGCTCGGATGGCTCGGCCGCTTATGCGCTTGCCGTGGACGAGAGCGCGCTCGATGCGGTGTCCGGCGCGCGGGAAATTTACGAGGAGATCATGCGCAACGGCCTTCGCGAATATGTCGAGATCAGCGGCGCGGAGTGACCCGCGCGCCGGCGGAAAAACGCCCGCTTTTCGGCATAATGACGGATTTTGTCCGTCTCAGTGAAACATTTTTCGCCATGGTACGGAAATGATACACTGTGAGTGAAGAAAAAAACACTATTGGATGATTTACTATTTCGCACTTTATTCGTTAAAATTAGTAAATCCAAGCCGGGGGTCTTTGTACATACTAACCACGCTCCGGTAAACCGTTTGCCGTGAGAGGAAAAACGTATGCGCGAGGACTACAGAGAACGATTCAGAATACTCGGTCTGCGGATCGCCTATTACCGCAAGATGCGCGGCATGACGCAGGAGCAGTTCGCCGAGGCGATCGGCCGGAGCGTGAGCTTCGTGAGCCAGATCGAGGCGAACAACGCCGCCGAGGTCAAGGGCGTATCTCTGGAAACGCTCTTTCTCATGAGCGAAAAGCTCGGCATATCCATGGCTCGCCTCTTTGAGGACTGAGCAGGACAAATACATAAGTTTATTAACGCTTCCCGCGTTTAATAAAAAAGTTTGAAAATCCAATAAGGAGGAGAACAAACAATGAAGAAATTCCTTGCGCTGCTTCTTGCCGTTGTCATGGTGCTGAGCCTGGCCGCGTGCGGAAGCACGGCGACTGATACTCCGACGGCGACGGAAGCCCCGGCAAATCAGTCTGCCGAGACCACGACCACGGACGAGACCGCGACTGCAGAGCCGACGGCCGAAGCCACTGTCGAAGAGTATACCGGCCCGGAAACCTATTCCATGCTCTACAGCTTCGACATCACCACGCTGGACTATGTTTACAACAACAAGTCCTCCAACGGCGACTTCACCAACAACTTCATCGAAGGCCTGCTCACGCAGGACAGCCACGGCAAGCTCGTCGCCGGCATGGCTACTGAGTGGAGCTGCAACGACGATGCGTCCGAGTGGTACTTCACCATCCGTGACGACGCCGTGTGGTCCACCAGCGCCGGCGAAGAGTACGACGCCGTTGTCGCCGAGGACTTCGTCACCGGCCTGAAGCACGCCGCCGACTCCAAGAGCGAGACTCTGGGTCTGGTTTCCGACCTCATCGCCGGTCTGCGCGCGTACTCCGAGGGCACCGGCACGTGGGAAGACGTCGGCATCAAGGCCGAGGGCAACAAGCTCACCTACACCCTCACCGGTCCCTGCGGCTACTTTGACGGCATGACCACCTACTCCATCCTCTACCCGATCAATGCCGAGTTCCTCGAGTCCAAGGGCGCTGACTTCGGCGGCACCCAGCCCGACTCCATTCTCTACAACGGCTGCTACATCCTGTCCTCCCTCGTTCCGGCGCAGGAAGTCCGTTTTGACGCCAACCCCAACTACTACGATGCGGGCAACGTCTATGTGCAGCACGTCGTCGTCACCTACTCTGACGGCAAGGATCCCGCCCAGAACTTCAATATGTTCGTCAACGGCGAGGTTACCTCCTCTGCTGTCAACCAGTCCCTGCCTGAGGTCGTCGAGAAGGCCAACGAACTCTACCCCGACAACCAGTACACCAGCATGACCACCGCCAGCACGTTCTGGGGCGCGTTCAACTGGGATCGCCGTATGTACAACCTGTACAACGACACCTCCGTTTCCACCACCAGCAAGACCACGGACGAGCAGAAGGCTGACACCAAGGCGGCCATTCTGAACGCCAACTTCCGCCGCGCCGTTTACGCCGCGTACTCCGCGCACGCCGTTGAGGCCATCACCTACGGTGAGGATAACGCCGACAACGTTGTCCGCAACACCCTCGTTCCTTACACCTTCCAGACCACTTCCGACGGCCGCTCCTACGGCTCCATCGTTGAGAAGTACGTTGCCGAGCTCGTTCCCGAGTACGCGGGCATCGACCTGCAGGACGGTCACGACGCGTGGTATAACCCCGAGCTCGCCAAGACCTTTGCCGAGAAGGCGAAGGAGGAGCTGGGCGACACCATTTCCGAGTGGCCCATCCACCTCGACGTTCCTGTCTACGCCGCTTCCGAGAACCAGAAGAACATGCAGCTCGCCATGCAGAAGGCCATCGAGGACGCCATCGGCGATTACGTGAAGATCGACCTCCAGTTCCTTGAGGGCAATTCTTCCGTGTACTACTCCGCGTTCTACAACCAGCCCACCGGCGAAGAGAACGCCATTGACCTTGTCTTCGGCGCCGGCTGGGGTCCCGACTACGGCGATCCTCTGACCTACCTGCACTGCTTCGATATCCACGACGGCGACATGCTCAACTACTCCGGCATCAACTACGAGAGCCAGGGTCAGGACGACGAGCAGAAGGAAGTTCTCAAGACTCTCGGCCTTGAGGATGTCCAGGCTGTCGTTGACGAGGCGAAGCTCGCCACCGGCGACGAGCGCATCGAGCTCTTTGCGAAGGCTGAGGCCATGCTGCTCACCGACGGCATTCTCCGCCCGTACTGCACCAGCGGCGCGAGCATCACGGTTTCCTGCGTGAAGCCCTTTACCGCTGCCTATGGCCTCTACGGTCAGGCTGCCTACAACGCCGTGCCTTACTTCAAGTACATGCAGCTCCTCGACGAGCCTGTGCTCGCTGACGACTACTATGCCGCGAAGGAAGCCTGGCTTGCCGGCGAATAATCCCTGCATAGCATAACAGAAATACGCATTGACTAACTGAATAGGAGAGCCGGGCGGCCTTGCTTCTCGGCTCTCTCTTATATCGGCTGGCAGAGGGACTGCTCCTCTGCCATCTGATGTTATCTTTGTAAGGAACGGTACCTCCTATGAGAAAAGGATATATCTGGAACCGCCTGCTGCGCTCGCTCATCTCCATTCTGATCATCATGCTCATCGTGTTTACGATGGTCTATACGCTGGTGCCGCGCGACAACATCTTCTTTGAGGACAGCACCTACCGCAAGCTCGGCGGCAAATCCGACGACAAAACCGAATACGTTTATTCGACATGGCAGAAGCTTGGCTATCTGGACTATGTCCGCATCAACGATTACTGCCTCACGCTCTACGAAGCTGGCAGCCCGGAAATGACGGCTGCCGTCGAGTCGGACTCCCCGGAGAGCCGGGAATTTGTGGAGCTGTATTCCGCGAAGGGCTATACCGTCGCCAACTATCTGCAAAGCGGGCGCTACTATGCCTATAAGGACACGCCCGTCATCAAGCGCATGGCGAGCTGGCTCGGTCATCTGATCGTGATCGACACGCCGTGGTCCGTGCAGGACGAAACAAACCCCGATCTTGAACGCGGTCTCTCCTTCGGCAGAACACCGACGGGCGGCATTGCGCTCATCGGCAGCGGCACGACGCACAAGTATCTGCTCTATACCGACAGCCGCTTCCCGTTCATTCACCAGAACGTTATCACGCTCAACTTCGGAACCTCCTATCCCACCTATCAGGGCATGGACGTGCTCACGGTGCTTTTCCAATCGCAGGGCACCGAGACCAAGCGCCATGTTACCTTTGAAACCGGCTATGAAGCTGAGTCGGGCATCATTTTCGGCTCGCTTAAATATAAGTCCATTTTAGATCGAATGGACATGAAGAAATTTACCGACCACTACGCTTCCTACGAGACCCAGAAAGGTCAGCCGTCCATGATCGGCACCTCGTTCATTATGGGACTTTTCGCCATGGTGGTCGCCTATGTCCTCGGTCTGCCGTTCGGCGTGCTGATGGCGCGCTTCAAGGACAAGTTCGCCGACAAGCTCGGCATGGTGTACATCATCTTCATCATTGCCGTGCCGTCGCTCGCGTACATCTACCTCTTCCGCTATCTCGGCACGACGCTCTTCGGTCTGCCGTCGGTGTTCACCACCTATGGGCCGGAGGATGTGCGCTCGTGGATCCTGCCGATCATCTCGCTGGCGCTGCCGTCCATCGCGAGTCTCATGCTCTGGACGCGCCGCTATGTCGTCGATCAGATGAACTCCGACTATGTGAAGTTCGCCAAGGCGAAGGGACTCAACCAGCGCGAGATCTTCAGCCACCACATTTTCAAGAATGCCATCATTCCCATTGCACAGGGCATTCCCGCCTCGCTCGCGGCGTGCATCACCGGCGCGATCATCACCGAATCCATTTATTCCGTCGGCGGCATGGGCAAGATGCTGCCGAACGCCATCAACCAGTACAACAACGTTATGATCGTGGCGCTTGCGTTCATCTTCTCCACGGTCTCGGTGCTGTCCGTGCTGGCGGGCGACATTGTTCTCACCAAGGTCGATCCGCGCATTTCGCTCAGTGAGAAGGCAGGGAGGTCGTAAAGGATGAATACGGAAAACATCGATAAGAGCCTCTTTGAGTTTGCCGCCTTCGATGAGATGGAGTCCGAGCACATCGCAGCTCCGCGTTACTCCTACTGGAAATCGGTCTGGAGAACGTTCTTCAAGAACAAGTTCACGGTTATCGTGGCGATTCTGCTCATCGTGGTAATCGCGTTCGCGCTCATTCAGCCGACGAAGTCCGGCTACAGCCCGATCAATACCCCGAACATCAACAACGCCGACATGAAATTCCTCAAGCCCAGCGCCGAGCATATCTTCGGCACCGACCACGTCGGCAACGAGGTATTTGACGCGGTCTGGGCAGGCGCGAGAAACTCCATCATCATCTCCTTCGCCTGCACCGCCATCAACATGCTCATCGGCATCCCAATCGGCGCGCTGTGGGGCTTCTCCAAGAAAATGGACAAGTGGATGATCGAGGTCTACAACATCATCTCGAACGTCCCCTTCCTGCTGCTTGCCATGATCCTTTCCTATATTCTCGGCGCGGGCATGCGCTCGCTCATCATCACGATGACGTGTACCGAGTGGATTATGGTTGCGTACTTTATCCGCACGCAGGTCATGATCATCCGCGACCGCGAGTACAACATGGCGTCCAAATGCCTCGGCACCGGAACATGGACGATGATCTCGAAGAACATCCTGCCGTACCTCATTTCCGTCATCATGACGTACATCTCCCGGCAGATTCCCTCGCTCATCTCCTATGAGGTGTTCCTCTCCTACATGGGTCTCGGTCTCGGCACGACCAACGCGTCTCTCGGCCAGTCCATCTCGCTTTATACCTCTTATATGAACGGCTATCCCCACCTGTTCTGGATCCCGGTCGGCGTTCTGGCGTTTATCTCCATCTCCCTCTACATTGTGGGGCAGAAGCTCGCCGACGCTGCCGATCCGCGCACGCATATGTGAGGGGGGCAGAGTAATGGCAGATAACAGAAACATCGTTCTGTCCGCAAAGGACATTGAAGTCAAATTCCGCGTCCGTGATAATTATCTCACGGCCATCCGCGGCGTCTCTCTCGATCTTTACGAGGGCGAAACGTTCGCCATCGTCGGCGAATCCGGCTCCGGCAAGAGCGTTTTCACCAAGACGTTCACCGGCATGCTCGAGTCCAACGGCTCCATCACCAACGGCTCGGTCATGTTCGAGGGTAAGGACCTCACCAAGCTCAAGACCGATAAGGACTGGGAAGGCATCCGCGGCGCGAAGATCTCCACGATCTTCCAGGACCCGATGACGTCCCTGAACCCGATCCGCACGATCGGCTCGCAGATCACCGAGGTCATTGAAAAGCACCAGGGCATTTCCCGCGGCGAGGCGAAAAAGCAGGCCATCGATCTCATGGAGCGCGTCGGCATCCAGAACGCCGTCAACCGTTTTGACGAGTATCCGTTCCAGTATTCCGGCGGCATGCGTCAGCGTATCGTCATTGCGATCGCGCTCTCCTGCCACCCGAAGATCCTCATCTGCGACGAGCCGACGACCGCTCTGGACGTTACGATCCAGGCGCAGATCATCGCCCTCATCCGCGATCTGCAGAAGGAACTCAAGTTCACCACCATTTACATCACCCATGACCTCGGCGTCGTGGCGAACGTCGCCGACCGTGTAGGCGTCATGTACGGCGGCCAGATCATTGAGTATGGCAACGTCGAGGAAGTGTTCTTCGATCCGCGCCATCCGTACACCTGGGCGCTGCTCTCCAGTCTGCCGCAGCTCGGCGTCAAGGGGCAGGAGCTCTACTACATCACCGGTACTCCGCCGTCTCTTTACAACACGATCAAGGGCGACGCCTTTGCCCCGCGCAATGAGCACGCGCTCAAGATCGACTTTGAAATGGAGCCGCCGTTCTTCCCGGTGAGCGAGACCCACTATGCCAAAACGTGGCTGCTCGATCCCCGCGCCCCGAAGCTCGAAAAGCCGGAGGCTATCCAGGATCTGCACGAGAAGATCAAGAAGATGACCGATAAGGGAGGTGCCTTCCATGTCGAATAATACCGCCGAGAGAGAGGTCATCCTTTCGATCAGCCATGTGGATGTCTCCTTCGACGTCGGAGGCAAAAAAAAATTCGTCGCCGTAAAAGACGCGAATTTCGACATTTATAAGGGCGAGACCTTCGCCCTTGTCGGCGAGTCCGGCTCCGGCAAAACGACGCTGGGCCGTGCCATCATGCGCATCAACCCGTGCAGCAACGGCGAGATCCTCTTTGAGGGCAAGCGCATTTCCGGCAAAATCTCCCGCGAGGAAGACCGCAACGTTGTCCGCAACATCCAGATGATCTTCCAGGATCCGGCGGCGTCGCTCAACGAGCGCGCCACCATCGAGTACTGCATCTCCGAGGGCCTGTACAACTTCCACCTCTACAAGGACGAGGAAGAGCGTATCGCCAAGGTCGATCAGGCGCTCAAAGACGTCGGCCTGCTGCCCGAGCACAAGTCCCGCTATCCGCATGAGTTCTCCGGCGGACAGCGTCAGCGCGTCGGCATCGCCCGCGCGATGATCATGGATCCGAAGCTCATCGTGGCGGACGAGCCGATCTCCGCGCTGGACGTTTCCATCCGCGCGCAGGTGCTCAACCTGATGAACAAGCTCAAGGCCGAGAAGAATCTCACCTACCTCTTCATTGCGCACGACCTTTCGGTCGTCCGGTTCATTGCCGACCGCATCGCCGTTATCCACCTCGGCGAGATCGTGGAGATCGCGGATTCCGAGACGCTGTTCCAGTGCCCGCTGCATCCGTACACCATCTCCCTGCTTTCCGCCGTGCCGATGCCCGACCCGGTCGTCGAGCGGACGCGCCGCGCCATCGTGTACGATCCCTCCAAGCTGGACCAGTCCGGCGCGCCGCGCTCCCTGCGCGAGATCCGCCCCGGCCACTTCGTCTTTGCCACGGACAAAGAGATGGAAGGCTACGAGAAGAAGCTCACCGAGATCGAGAACGCGAAGAATCAGTAAATGACGTAGGCGATAAAAAGCGCCGCCGCCATATATACGACTCCAAGGAAGAGAGGATAGTTGAAAGACGCCTCTCTTCTTTCTTTCTGGTTCGCTTTGTACGCCTCAAAGGTCTGCTTCGGCGCGTTGCTCCGCGCCCGGCGCATCACAAAGCTGCTGATATCAAAGTCGCCGTGAAGATAGAGAGAATAGATGACACCTGCAATGAGCAGGATGGCCGCTACGATCGTCATGCAGTCGGTGAAAATGAGCAGCCGCTGCGACGAGGCTATGATCGCGCGTGCGAGCGGATAGAGAAGCGTCACGATAACATGCGTGAGCAGCGTCTGCGGCTTGATGTTTTTAAAACGGTTTTTCAGTTTCTTCATTGGGCATACTCCCGAAAGTTTAGTATCCTTATATTTTACCAGAAAAAACCGCCCCGTCAACAAAAACGGCGCGGACCGGATGACGATATGAAAAGAGAAACGATGCCGGAGCTGAAAGCGCAGGCCCGCGAGGTCTGGCGCTTGAGCCTTCCGGCAATACTGACCCAGATAACGACGATCGCCATGCAGTATATCGATTCGGCCATGGTCGGCGCGCTCGGCGCGAACGCCTCGGCGTCCATCGGGCTCGTATCGACGAGCACGTGGCTGATCGGCGGCATCATCGGCGGCGTGTCCGCGGGCTTTTCCGTGCAGGCGTCGCACCGCATCGGCGGCGGGGACGACCGCGGCGCGCGAACCGTTGTGCGGCACGGCCTTGTGACCGGGCTTCTGATCGCGGCGATCCTTGCCGCGCTCGCCGCGCTTATCAGCGAGCCGCTCCCGCGCTGGCTCCACGGCGACGAGGCGATCCGCGCCGACGCGTGCGCGTATTTCCTCACGTTCGCGCTCATGGTGCCGTTTTCGCAGCTCAATTCGCTGTGCGCGTCGTTCCTGCAAAGCGCAGGCGATATGGTGTCGCCGAGCATTCTGAACGCCGTGATGTGCGCTCTGGACGTGCTCTTCAACGCGCTCTTCATCCCGCGGTACGGCGTTCTAGGTGCTGGACTCGGCACGGCGAGTGCATGTGCGGTGGTGTCGCTCCTTATGGCGGCACAGTGTCTGCTGCGGAATCCGCATCTGCATCTGCGGAGAAAAGAGAAGGATGCCGTCCACGGTGCGATACTGAAAAAGGCGTTTCGCATCGGCTTCCCCGTGGCGCTGCAGGAGGTATTCCTCTGCGCGGCGATGGTCGTGCAGACGCGCATCATCGCGCCGCTCGGCGCGGTAGCAGTCGCGGCCAACTCCTTCGCCGTAACGGCAGAGGGCTTCTGCTACATGCCGGGGTACGGCCTCGGCGCCGCGGCGGCAACGCTCGTCGGCCGCAGCGTAGGGGCCGGGGAGACAAGGCTTGCCCGGCAGCAGGGGAACATATGCACCGCGATGGGCGCGCTCTTTATGGCGGTGACGGCGGGGATCATGGCGGTGATCTGCCCGTGGGTATTCCGGCTGTTGACACCGGACGAGAGCGTGCGCGCGCTCGCCACGCAGGTGCTGCGCATCGCGCTGCTGGCCGAGCCGCTTTACGGTGTTTCCATCGTAGCGGCAGGCGCGCTGCACGGAACGGGCGACACGTTCGTGCCGAGCATTATGAATCTTTGCAGCATCTGGCTCGTGCGGCTGGGGCTGGCTCTCGTACTCGTGCCGCGGCTGGGACTGCGCGGCATGTGGATCGCAATGGCGGTCGAGCTCTGCGTACGTGGGCTGCTGATGCTCATCCGGCAGCTTACAACCAAGTACTACGGCCTGTATAAAAAAACCTC
>CAVEPP010000008.1:0-15870 GCA_963617605.1 Alloprevotella sp.
GGCGTCGCGCATTTCCGGCGTATCCCCGGCGGATATGACCGCGCTCATGATCTATACCGAGAGCGGAAAGGAGCGCCGGCATGGATAAGGTCGTTCTCGGTCTCTCCGGCGGCGTGGATTCCGCTGTGGCCGCGCATCTGCTGCACAAATCCGGGCTGGAAGTTTACGGGCTGTATCTTGATAACGGTCTCCCCGGCGCGGAAGCCGCACGTGAGGCCGCCGCTTCCCTCTCCGTTCCGCTCACGATCACCGACAGCCGTAGGGCGATGGAGAAATACGTCTGCGCCCCGTTTGCGGAGGCGTATCTCCGCGGCGAGACGCCGAATCCCTGCATTCTCTGCAACCCGGCCGTCAAGTTCCGCGCCCTGCTGGACGAGGCGCGGCGCATCGGGGCAAAGTACATTGCCACCGGGCATTACGCCAGAGCGGAGAACGGCGCCATTTACCGCGGGCGGCCGGAAAATGACCAGAGCTACATGCTCTGCCGTCTGACGCCGGACGAGGTGAACGCCCTCTTACTGCCGCTTGCGCCGTATAAAAAGACGGAGGTGCGCGCACTGGCCGAAGAGCTCGGCCTCCCGGTCGCACACAAGCCGGACAGCATGGATATCTGCTTCATCCCGGACGGCGATTACGCCGCCTGGATCGAACGCCGCGGCATCACGCCCCCGCCGGGGGATTTTGTTCTGGACGGGAAAACCGTCGGCAAGCACCGCGGCATCCACCACTATACCGTCGGCCAGCGCCGTCACTTCGGCGTCGGTTTTGGGAAACGCGTATACGTTTCCGATATCTGCCCGGAGACGAACGAGGTACGCCTCTCTTCCGACGACGCCGCCGTATGGCGCGAGAGCTTCCGCGTGCGCGACGTAAACTGGCTCGCAGCGCCGGAAGGTGAGATCGTATGCGGCGTTCGCATCCGCCATTCGCGCCGCGAGCTGCCCATCGGGAGGGTGACGCCGGACGGAGACGGCGCGATCGTCCGCTTCCCCGAGCCGGTGCGCGCCCCCACCCCCGGCCAGACCGCTGCCTTTTACGACGGTGACCGTCTCCTTGGCGGCGGATTTATCGTAAAATAGCAAAAGAGAGGGTTCTTCCCCCTCTCTTTTTGTTTTTTCTGTGCATTTACTTTAGTGTGGTAGCGTGCTAATATACTACCATAATAAATCAAACACAGGAGAGACCCGCCATGAAAAAAATCCTCACCATTGCTCTTGCCCTTTGTCTGCTCGTAACGGCGCTGGCCGGATGCGGCAGCAGCGCCCCCGCCGCTTCCGATCCGACCGCCGCTCCCGCCGAAGCTCCGGCAGATGCCGCAGCAGAACCCGCCGCCGAGGGCGGCAAACTGATCGTCGGCTTTGACGCCGAGTTTCCCCCGTTCGGCTATATTGCCGAGGACGGCAGCTACGACGGCTTCGATCTCGCGCTCGCGCAGGAGGTCTGCGTGCGGCTCGGCTGGGAGTATGAGGCCGTGGCGATCGACTGGGCGTCGAAGGACGCCGAGCTCAAGGCCGGAAACATCAACTGCATCTGGAACGGCTTCACCTGCACCGGCCGTGAGGAGGACTACACCTGGTCGGACGCCTATGTCGATAACAGCATCGTCGCCATCGTCCGCGCCGATTCCGGCATTGCGTCGCTCGCCGACCTCGCCGGAAAGACCGTTATGGTGCAGTCCGCTTCCTCCGGTCTGGACGCGCTCACCGCGAACGAAGAGCTTACCGCCTCCTTCGGCGAGCTCGTACAGCTGCCCGACTATAACACCGGCTTCCTGGAACTCCGGCAGGGCACGGTAGATGCCGTTATCGTGGACGTCGGCGTCGGAAACTACCAGATCGCCAACACCGAGGGCGACTATGTTGTCCTCTCCGAGCCCGTCTCCGTGGAGCAGTACGCCGTCGGCTTCTATCTCGGCAACGAGACGCTGCGCGATACCGTGAACGAGCAGCTGCTCGCCATGGCGCAGGACGGCACGATGATGAGCATCGCCGAAAAGTACGTTGACAAGGGACTTTCTCTCGACAGTCTCTGCCTCTGCAAGTGATATTTTCCCGGTATGATATCCCCGCGCGGAGACGCGAAAGCGTCTCCGCGCCGCAGGCTGTCAAAGAAGCCTCGCAGAGTTTGCGCCCGCAGACGCAAATAAAGTCCTAATCATTTTCTCCGGCGGCGTGTACGTCGGAGAAAATTCCTCTCGGCTCGCAAACGTGCGAGCGTAAGCGAGTGCGCTGCGGCGAGCCGCAGCCTTTTCAAACGAGAGCCCAGCGTAGCGGGTCTCGTTTGAGAGCGTGTCAAAAACACTTTTTTGACACACTCAGCCCGCCCCCGCTTGCCGGAAAACCGGCAAGCGGGGGCAGTCGTATTTACCGGCGGCGGAGCGCCGCCATCTTTTTTTCGATATCGTCCGGCAGCGGAGCGGCAAGTTCCAAGATTTCCCCGGTGACGGGGTGGCGGAGCAAAAGATACGCCGAATGGAGCGCCGGACGGGTGAGCATATCATCCGCCGCGCCGTAAAGTGCATCGCCGAAGAGCGGGTGGCCGATGGCTGCCATGTGTACGCGGATCTGGTGCGTGCGCCCCGTGAGCGGACGGACGCGCAGCAGCGTGCCCTCGGGAAAGCGCTCCAGAACCGCGTACTCCGTGCGCGACGGCTGCCCGTCCGGTGTGACGGCGCGTTTTGTCGGCGCTCCCTCGTCCCGCCCGATGGGGAGATCGATCAAATCGGAATCGTTCGGAAACTCCCCGCGCGCGAGCGCAAGATACTCCCGCCGGAAGGCGTCCGTATGGAGCATCCGGCGCAGAAGGTCATGGACATACGCGCTTTTCGCGATGACCATCAGCCCCGAGGTGCCGCGGTCGAGCCGGCTCACGGGGTGGAATGCCGTTTCGTTCCCCCAGAGTGCAGCGAGCGCATTCGCGACCGTGCATCCCTGTCCGCCGGTTGAGCCATGCACCGCCATGTCCGGGCTTTTATTCAGCACGGCAATGTCCTCGTCCTCGTAAACGAAGGAGAGCGGCGCAGCGATGGGGGCAGCCTCGTTCACGGTGCCTTCGTCCCCGATCTCCACGCACAGCACGTCGCCGGTATGGAGGCGCGCATTCGTAAAGACGCGCTCGCCGTTTCGCATAAGTCCCTTTTCGCGCAGCTTCACGCGGGCGATCAGTCCCTCCGCCATGTGGAGCCGGGCGCGGAGCAGGTGCTTCACCGTGCTGCCGTCCCAAGCCTCGTCCACCGTGAGCGTCAATGTGCGCATACGCCGATTTTCCTCCGTTTCGCCGTCAAGTTTCCGTTCCCTTTTTGTTCAGAATATGGTATGATGAAAACGCTCCACCGCTTCTCCGCCGAATGCTCTGACGGGAAGGATGATTTATCATGATTTATCTTCGATGTATATTCATCATAGCATATCTGTTGGTGCTTTGTCTCTACTTCTTTTCGGAGACAAGCGGCAATTTCAAGCGCCGCGCCGTGAACAAGATCGTACTCGCCGTGCTCTTTGAGGTTTACGCCGTGAGCGCGTACCTGCTGCACTCGCCGCTGTTCAGCATGCGGATGATCTTGCCGATCGGCCTCTTTTTCGCGTTTCTCGGCGATATTTTCCTGCTTTGGGACTTTGTCCGCGGCGGCATCTGCTTCAGCATCGGCAATTTCTGTCTGCTGCTCTATGAGATCCTGCTCATGCGGTACGAGCGCGTTTCGCTTCGCATTCTCTTCCCCGCGGTCGCCATCTTTCTCCTTTTCTGGGGAACGACGATGCTTCTGTATCAAAAAGAGTTCATCAATTTCAGCAGCGTGCGCATATTCCCGGCGTATCTTTTCAGCGTTTCGATGCACGGCTCTCTCGGCGCGGTGCTCGCCGCCGTGTGCCCGACCCCCGGCGTGAAGCTTTTTGGTGCAGGCGTATTTCTGATGATGATCTCCGACTACATTCTTTCCGTACATAAATTCAAGCACGGCGCGAACTGGATCCTCCGCTGCAACAGCGCGAGCTACTTTATCGGCACGCTGCTCGCGGCGCTGAGCCTGTCGCTGCCGATCTGAAGGAGGCGTTTCCATGGCCGAGCACGGCCGCTTCGCCCCGACGCCGAGCGGGCGGATGCATCTCGGCAACGTATTCTCCGCGCTGCTCGCGTGGCTGTCGGTGCGCGCCGCGGGCGGGGAGCTCGTGCTGCGCATCGAAGATCTGGATACGCTCCGGTGCAGCGCGGAAAACGCCGAAATTTTAAAAGACGATCTGCGCTGGCTCGGTCTTACGTGGGACACGGAGCAGCCGGACCAGAGCACGCGCAGCGAATATTACGAAAGCCTTCTCGACCGGCTGCGCGGCGAGGGCTTCGTCTATCCCTGCTGGTGTACGCGCGGCGATCTCAAAAACGCCGCAAACGCCCCGCACGCCTCCGACGGTCACCCGATCTACCCCGGCACGTGCCGCGATCTCACCGAAGAGGAGCGCACAGTGAAAGCCAAAGCGCGCGCCCCACTCTGGCGGCTTCGCGTGCCGGACGAGGACATTTCCTTTATAGACGGCCATTACGGCGCATACACCGAAAACCTCGCGCGCGAGTGCGGGGACTTCATTCTCCGGCGCGCGGACGGCGTTTTTGCCTATCAGCTCGCGGTCGTGGCGGACGATATTGACGCCGGTGTAACGCAGGTCGTGCGCGGGCGCGATCTGCTCTCGTCCACGCCGCGGCAGCTCTATCTTTACCGGCTGCTCGGTGCCGCGCCGCCGAAATACTACCATGTCCCTCTGCTCACCGCGCCGGACGGACGGCGCCTCTCCAAGCGCGACCGCGATCTCGATCTTGGGATTCTGCGCGGAACATACACCGCGCCGGAGCTTCTCGGTGCGCTCGCCCACGCCGCGGGACTGCTGGAAAAGACCGAGCCTATCTCCGCCGAAGAGCTTATCCCGCTCTTCGGCTGGACAAAGATACCGAAAGACGACATTGCCATAGAACTATAAACCCCTCGCGCCGGAGCTCCGGCGCGAGGGGCTTCATATTTTATCGGTTTTCCGCTGCGTTCTTCTTTTATCGGTTTTCCGCTGCGTTCTTCATGCGGCGGAGCGCCTCTTCCAGCACGGCGGTCTGCGTCGCCACGTTGAGACGGAGGAACCCGTCGCCGGGCGCGCCGTAGTTCGCGCCGCTGTTGAGTTTGACGCCCGCGCTCTCAAAGAGCCGGACGAGCTCCGGAGAGGAGAGCCCCCATGCGCGAAAATCGATCCAGAGAAGATACGTCGCCTCCGGTTCGATCACCTTCACCTCCGGCATGGCTTCCGCAAGGGTGTTTTTGACAAGCTCAATATTTTTATGCAGATACTCGTTTTGCTGGTCGGCGTAGTATTCGCAGTCGTTATAGGCCGTGATGAGCGCCTCGATGCCGAGATAGTTGTAATCAAAATGATAATCCTCGTAGACAACGCCGTACTGCTCGCGCAGCGCCTCGTTGCGGATGATCACATAGGCTGAGTAGAAGCACGCGAGATTGAACGTCTTGCTCGGCGAGCCCATGACGATCACGTTGTCCGCGATCTCCTCCGAGAGGGAAAAGTACGGGATATGCTTATGCGGGGCATAGACGATATCCCCGTGGATCTCGTCGCTCACGATCAGCGTGTGGTTTTTTTTGCAGATCTCATACATTTTCGTGAGCTCCTCGCGCGTCCACACGCGCCCGACAGGGTTGGCGGGGTTGCAAACGAGAAGGATGCGCACTCGCGGGTCCGCGGTCTTTCTTTCCAGATCGTCAAAGTCGATCTCGTATCGGCCGTCCTTCAAGATAAGATCGTTGTTCTCCACGAAGCGACCCGTGCCGCGGATGACGATGCCGAACGTGTTGTACACCGGCGGCTGCACAAGGATCTTGTCGCCCGGGCGGGTGTAGGCGTTGAGGATCATCCACAGCGCCCCCGTCATAAGGCCCTGCGAATGCCGCACCGTCCGCGGGTCTACGGTCAGGCCGTAGCGCTTTTTATACCAGGCGCACACAGCGTCTGCAAAGCGCTTCTGCGGCAGATCGCCATAGGCGAACACGCCGAAGTCCACCCTTTTGCGGACGGCGGCGCACACCTCTTCCGGTGCGCGAAAGTCCGTGTCGGCAACGCCCAGCGGGATGTATTTTCCGCCGGCGCCTTCACAGTCCCACTTATAGGAATCCGTACCGATCCGGTTGACCGGCTCATCAAAGTTATGCACTCTGTTCATGGAAAAAGCTCCTTTTCATGGAATGAAAAATCTCTCCTGCCGCGAAGGGCGGCAGGAGAGAAAAGAGAGGTAAAGCGATTTTGCCGCCCGTATCAGAAGGGTCCGAGCTGGATGGCCTGCGCGATGACGAGCATCACGATGCTCAGGCCGGTCCATATGAGCTGAAGCGGGAACTGGAATTTCAGCCAGTCCGTCCAGCTGACCTTTGCCACCGCGAGCGTCGCCATATACGACGCGTTCGTCGGATACATGGTGTTCGACCAGCCGTCGCCGAACTGCGTGGCAAGCACCGCGCCCTGCTTTGTAACGTGCAGGATGTCCGCAAGCGGAGACATGATCGGCATCGTTGCGCTCATCTGGCCGGAGCCGCTGTTGATCGGGAAGTTGATGAGCACACCGGCAAGGAACAGACCGACGATGGCGAATGTCGGCGGGAAGGCTGCCGCCAGCTTGGAAATGGCGTGGACGAACACGTCAATGTTATTGCTGTTCGTCATAATCACGGCGATCGTACGGGCAAAGCACATGACCAGCGCGCCCTGCAGGATGTCTCTGGCGCCATTCATGAACATTTTGCAGGTATCCGTGAGACTGTGGCCGGACAGCACGCCCGCGCCGGCACTCATCACGAGGAAAAGGCCGGTCATCTCCGCAATATCCCAGCCCAGCCGGATAACGCCATAGATATTGAAGAGAAAGCAGGCAACGATGAATACGCAGGCGATCTTGTTCTTCGTCGAGAGTCTGGCGTTTTTGTCCATATCGGTCTTGGCGCTCCGGCGGAGCTGATCGTCCGCATACGTCACGCTCAGCTCCGGATTTTTCCGGATCTTCTTTGCATACCGCAGGATATACCACGTCGTTGCGAGATAGAAAACAACGAAGCAGATGGCGCGGTACCACATGCCGGAATAGAGCGGCAGCTGGCAGATCTTCTGGCCGATGATCGTGGTGAACGGGTTGCCCATGCCGGTGGTGTAGCCGACGCAGTTGCCGCAGATAACGATCGCCACCGCCGTCATCGTATCGAAGCCGAGACTCAAAATCAACGGAAGGATCATGGGCAGGAAGATCATGCAAAGCTCCGGCGCGCCCATGAACGAATCAAACAGGGCAAAAATGAGGATCAGGAACGGTACCGCCAGCTCCTGCCGGGTGTGGAATTTTTTCAGCACGGCCGCCAGCGCCGCCGGGATGATGCCCAGCTCGTTGATGATGCCGAACGTGCCTCCCACCACCAGCGTCATGAAGATCATGCTGGCAGCGTTCATAAATCCCGCCGAGTAAGACGAAATGAACTGGATGAAGGTGATCGGCGTTTTCTCGAGATAATGGAAACTGTCCGGATCGATGACCGTTCTTCCGGAGTTTGGATCCGTCACGTGATCGTAAGCGCCAGCAGGGATGATCCACGACAGAACGGCAAAGAGGATAGCTATGCAGACTAAAATAACGAATATGTGGGGGATTTTTTTCTTCATAGTGTCTCCCTCCCGTAGGGGATCACATGATGTCGGTGTTCGAGACCTTGAAGTCGACCTTCGTCTGCTTCTCCTGATCCTTCTTGTTCACGCGGTAGAGGATGATGCAGAAGATCATGCCGAGCAGGCAGAGGACTGCCATGGTAGCAAACACCATCTGGTAGCCGGTACGGCCGGGGTTCGCGTCGATGAAGTGGCCGCACATGGTCTGCAGGAAGAAGTCCGGCGCGTTGCCGAGCTGCGACATGAGACCCAGAGCCGCGCCCGCGAGAACGACGGGGATGTTGATCTCGGCGGTGGTGGAATAGTAGATGCCGCGCAGGATCATAACGGTGGCAGCAACGCAGAGCATGACGACGATCATGAGGATCATGGTGCCGCTCTCGACCGGGATGAAGATGGGCAGCAGGGCGAGCACGATGCCAATAGCATAGATGTACTGCAGGAACTTGATCTTGGAGCCCTTCTTGTCGGCAATGGCGCCGCCGATGGGGGCGATGATGATGGCAAGGATGTAGGTGCGGATGATGCTGATGACGGAGCCCATGCTGGCGCTCATGCCGTAAACATTCACGAGATACGGCGTGAAGAAGCTCAGGCACTGGTAGGAGGCGTAGCCGCAGAACACGATGAGACCGGCGAGCCAGACCTTGGGGAGCTTGAGGACCTGAACCATGCCGACGAGGCATTCCTTCGCGTTGATCTTGCCCTCGACCGGGTTCTTATCCATCAGGAAGAAGCAGAGGACGCCGAGAACCATGAGGACGACCGCATAGAAGGTGATGGTGCCCTGCATGCCGAGTTTGCCTTCACCCAGCTTCGCGCAGACGGCGAGAGCGGCGAAGGAGATGAGCGTTGAAGCAATGCCGCGTCCGCCCTCCAGAAGGCCGAACAGACGGCCCTGCTCTTCCGGCGAGCCGAGGATACGCACGCCCTTAAACATGGCTTCCCAGAAGAGAAGCGTTGTGGTAACGCCGAAGATGGCCTGCGCCAGCAGAACAACGCCCATCGAGGGGATGGAGACGAGCAGAAGGCCCGTCGCGCCGGTGGTGAAGAGGCCGAGAGAAACAAGATACTTTGCGGGGACGAGGTCGGTCAGCCAGCCGCCGGGAAGGAAGCTCACGGCGCAGGTAATGGCGTAAACCGTCATCATCAGACCCATCTGCGTGTTGGTCGCGCCGAAGGTCTCCTGGAACTGCACATAGAAAACGTCGCGGATGTAGGGCAGCTTGTAGATCGTGCCGCCGCCGATGCAGAGGCAGAGAAGGCTCAGCCACTGCTTCCAGTTTTTCTTGAGTCCTAAGAATTTCATTGGTCTTTCCCTCCTTATATATTTACGGCTCGTCGACCGTAACGTGGACCAGCGCTTCGGCGATCGCGGCTTCGGAAAGCTCCTGGCCGAGACCCGGACGATCGCTCACATAGAACTTGCCGTTGACCGGCTGGTAGTCATACTTGCCAAGACGCGCGATCGACGGCTGCGTGGAACGGAAGTGGTGCTCGTAAATGGCAAAGTTGGTGGTCGCTGCGGTGAGCTGCAGCGCTGCCGCCGTGGAGATGGGGCCGCCGGCGCAGTGGATCTGCGCTTTCACGTCAAAGGCCTCCGCCATGGTGCAGATCTTCTTGCACTCGGAAATGCCGCCGCAGTTGCAGGCGTCCGGCTGCACGAGCTGGATGGAATTGTCCTTGAAGTAGTTCAGGAACTGCCAGCGGGTATAGAGACGCTCGCCGGCCGCGAGAGGCGTGCGCACCTTTTCGCGAATGAGCTTCTGGAACTCGGGACGTAGCGGCGTGGCCGGTTCCTCGAGCGCGTAGAAGTTATACTTGTCGCAGAGCTCGCCGAGCTTGATCGCGGAGGTAACGTCGGTACGGCCGTGGTTTTCCATGATGATGTCCACATCGCCGCACTCCTCGCGGATAGCCACGATGCGCTCCTCGACCATCTTGTAGAAGTCGTTGGAGATGAAGCCTTCGCAGTCGCGGTTCGGGATGTCCTTCTTGTCGCGGTCGTACATGGTGAAGTCCAGCTTCACGGCGTCGTAGCCCTCGGACATGGCGTACTTGCAGATATCGGCGTATTCCTTGGCGGTGCCGCGGGGGCCGACGTCCTCGTTCCAGCCGAACTGGAGCTGGGAAGCGTAGCAGCGGATGCTGTCGTTGACCTTGCCGCCGAGCAGCTCGTAGATGGGAACATTGAGCACCTTGCCCTTGATGTCCATGAGAGCAATGTCAATGGCGCTGATCGCCGCAAAGACGACCGGGCCGCCGCCCTGACCCCAGAAGCTGATCTTGAACATGCGCTCCCAGAGCTCGTCCGTGCGCATCGGATCCTTGCCGATGATCAGGCGGGAAATGTCCTGCAGCATGCCGATGCCGGCCGGAGCCGCATAGTCAAAGGCAATGCCCGCTTCGCCGTCCCCGTAGAAGCCCTCGTCCGTCCAGACGCGGCAGCAAATGGGGCGCCGGCTTGCCCGCTGCGCGGTGGCATCGAGCATGTAGATATCTACCTTGGTGATTTTCATGATCGTCCTCCCTGCTTCTTATCTGTAGAGTTGAATGGTTGACCAACAACCTTTCAACCAGAACGTACTCCGTTTGACAGCCGAAGTCAACCCCCAACTGCAAATTGGTTTAAAACCGCCAATTTTCGGCAAACCGGATTATGCAGTTTCACAATCGCCGCGGGAAAACTTTTTCGTCTTGTATGCAGAATTTTAAATTTTGTATTGCTTTTCAGATTTTTATTTGCTATGGTTAGGGGTAGCATACTACTTTTGGGAAACAGGGAAGAACAAAACGAAAATGGACACAAACATCGAAAAAATCAACCGCCGCACCGTAGCAGATCAGGTATTCCACATCATCTTGAAAAAAATCTCCAGCGGAGAATGGAAGATCGGCGAGAAAATTCCTTCAGAGATTGAGCTGGCGCAGGATCTCGGCGTAAGCCGAACCACACTGAAAATGGCGCTGCAAAAGCTCAACACGCTCGGGATGCTGGAAACGCGCGTCGGCGAGGGCTCCTTTGTCCGCGAATTCAGCTTCAACTCCCTTTTCTCCGAGCTGCTGCGGTGCAATCTGATCACGGATAACAGCAGCGAGATCAACCAGTTCCGCGTACTGCTGGAGTACTGCGTGCTTCGTCTCGCCGTGCTCAACCCGATCACGGACGACGAGATCGAAATGCTGGAGTCTCATCTCAACGACATGCGCACCGCCATTGAGACCGGCGATGAGGACGCCTTCCACAACGCGCATTTCGCGTTTCATTACGCCATCTGCCAGTTATCGAAGAACAATCTCTTCATCCAGCTGTACGAATCCTTTAAGGATACGTTTTTTGATATCTATAAGGCCAATTCGAGAACGACGTGGCAGGTCTGCGGAACGCAGGAGACAATGGATCACCACCAGAAGCTCTTTAACAGCATCAAAACCAAGGATGTGCAGCAGATGTCCGAGCTGCAGGAAGCGCTGCTGACGGACGAATATCTGAATGCCAAATAAAATATCATTAAGCACAAAAACGCATTGGAGAAAAATTCTCCAACGCGTTTTTTACAGCTTTGCGGAATTTCAGGTCCGCCACTTTTTGCAGCGGTTGGCACGGCGGCGGCGGTCTCTTACGCCGCGCGCCGTGAGATACACGGCGGCGAGCAGCACCGTCACGCCGATGCCGATGATGGGCGTATAGTCCGTCTCGCCCTCGGTCTTTACCTCGAGCCAGAGCGAATCCATGAGATGGGTCGTCTCCTGGTCAAGATAGAGGAACGCTTCGCCGCGGCTGAGCGTTTCCTCGCTCGGGTAGGCGATGTCGGATTCCGCCGTCTCTGGGTCCATGTACTCCTTGGCTGCCGTCTCCGGCGTGGAGTAGCCGAGATAGTCAAGGTTTTCACCGTTTATTTCCGGCGAGCAGAGGAAGTTGATGTACGCCTCCGCGCCTTCCTTGTTCGTTGCGCACGTGGGGATGCACAGCGCGTCAATGAAGAAGTTGAAGCCCTCCTCCGGGAAGCAGAAGCGAAGATCTTCGTTTTCCTCGGCCATCATGAGATAATCGCCGGCGTAGTACGGCGCGATCCATGCCTCGCCGCGCTCCATCTTGTCATAGATCTGGTCCATGACGTACGCCTGCACGAGCGGTTTCTGCTCAATGAGCTTGTAGGCCGCGGCGCGCAGCTCGTCCTCGTCGTGCGTGTTGAGCGAATAGCCGAGCATCGACTCGGCGATGGCGAAGGCATCGCGCGGGTTATCGAACATCAGAATTTTTCCGGCGTATTTGCTGTTCCAGAGAAGATCCCAGCTGCCGACGTCCTCTTCGCCCACATAGGCGCTGTTGTAGATAATTCCGACGGTGCCCCACGTATAGGGTACGGAGTAGACGTTATCGGGGTCGTAGGCGGTATTCTTATATGCCTCGTCCATGTACTGATAGTTCGGGATGTTGTCAAAGTCGAGCGGCAGGAGCAAACCCTCGTCGATCAGCCGCGCGACCATATAGTCGGACGGGATGATGACGTCGTACGAAGAGCCGCCGGTCTTGAGCTTGGTGTACATCGTTTCGTTCGAGTCGAACGTCATGTAGTTCACATGGATACCCGTCGCCTCCTCGAAGGCGGCGTTGATGTCGATGTAGCCGTCCGAACCGTCGGAAATGTACTGGCCCCAGTTGTAGACGTTGATCGTGTTGGAAGCGGCGTGCGCCTCCGGCGCGGGGATCAGCACGGCGCACAGCAGCAGTGCAAGCACGAGAGAAAACACACGTTTTTTCATGCGCCCGCCCCCTTCTTTCCGAACACACCGCGCGCCTGACGGCGGCGGCGATCATCCCCCGCCTGCACAAGATTCATCACGACCATCACAAGGAGGATCGCAAGGAAGAGCAGCGTGAACAGCGCGTAGATCTTCGGCTGGAGCGGCTTTTTCGTATAGTTGTAGATCTCGACCGGCAGCGTAACGAAGGTGGGGCCGTAGACAAAATACGAAATGACAAAGTCATCCAGACTCATTGTGAACGCCATGAGCGCGCCGGAAAGGATGCCCGGCAGTATCTCATGGATAATGACCTTGAAGAACGCCTGCACCGGCGTGCAGCCGAGATCGAGCGCAGCGTCGAGCAGGTTCGGATCGAGCTGGCCGAGCTTCGGCATCACAGACAGAATGACGTACGGCAGGTTGAACGTGATGTGCGCGATGAGGAGCGTTGTGAAGCCCAGAACGTTGTTGAGCTTCATCATCTGCCCGGCAAACGCGAAGAGCAGCGCGAGCGAAACGCCCGTGACAATCTCGGGGTTCGTGAGCGGAATGTTCGTCACAGCCATGGTAATGCGGCGCATCCGGCCGGACATGGCGCGGATGCCGATGGCGGCCATGGTACCGAGCACCGTTGCCACGAGCGAGGCGATCACCGCAACGATGACGGAGTTGGCGAGCAGCGGCAGCAGCACGCCGTCGCGGAAGAGCGCGCCGTACTGCGCGAACGTGAAGCCCTTCCATACGGCGATGTCCGTACCGGCGTTGAACGACGCCACAGCCAGCACGATCATCGGGATGTACAGGAACAGGAACACGATCACGGTGAAAACGCGGTTGAAGGTCTTCATATCGTTGCGACCTCCTCCCCGTCCGAGAAGCGGTTCATAACCGCGATGCACACGAGCACCATCACCATCAGCACAAGCGAGAGCGCCGCGCCGAGGTTCGGGTTGTAGGCAGCCTTGAACTGGCTTTCGATAACGTCGCCGATGAGCGTCGTGCCAGCGGAGCCCATTTTCTGCGAAATGTAGAACGTGGACACGGCGGGAACGAACACCATCGTGAAACCGGAGATGATCCCCGGCACGCTCAGCGGGAGCGTCACCTGACGGAACACCTGCGCCGGGGTGCAGCCGAGATCCTCGGCTGCCTCGGTAAGGCGCGGATCGAGCTTCACGAGCACGGAATAGAGCGGCATGATCATGTACGGCAGATAGTTATACACCATGCCGAGCACGACCGCGCCGTCCGTGCGGATGAGCGGCAGCGGCTGAAGGCCCAGACTCGTGATGACGCCGTTGATGATGCCGGTATCGTCGAGCAGCGCCACCCACGCGAGCGTGCGCAGCAGGAAGCTCATGCACATCGGCAGCATGACGAGCATGTAGAGAAACCGCTGGCGTTCCGGCGCGGCGGACGCCAGACAGTACGCCACCGGATAGCCGATCACAAGGCAGATGAGCGACGAGAGAATCGCCAGCCAAATGCTCTTGAGAAAGATGGGGAGATACGTCCCCATGCGGGAAATGTTATCAAAGGTGAAAGCGCCGGTGATGGAATCGGTGAACGAAAACCAGATCACGATGCCGAGCGGGACGATCGTGAAGATCGCCATCCACACGAGATAGGGCGCTGCGAGCGCTTTATTCTTCATTGGCGGATTCCTCCCGGCTCTCCAAGGATTCCTCCTCCGCCTCCGGATCGTATTCCGCGTCGGACAGCTCGTCATACTCCTCCGAGAAGGAGCTGTAGTCGCCGTAGAGGCCGGAATACTTGCTCTTGTGCATAATGTGGAAGCCGTCCGGCACGATGCGGATGCCGATGCGCTGCCCGACTTCCGGGCTATCGGTCGTCTGAATGAGCCACTTGAAGCCCTTGAAGTCTACAATAACATCGTACTGCATGCCCTTGAAGGTGATGCTTGTCACGGTGCCGGTCAGCATGCCTTCCTTCACGGGGACGATATCGATATCCTCCGGGCGGACAACGACGTCCACCGGCTCGTCCTTCGCAAAGCCCTTGTCCATGCACTGGAAGCGGCGGCCGAACGTTTCGACCACATAGTCCTCGCGCATGATGCCGTCGAGAATGTTGCTCTCGCCGATGAAGTCCGCCACGAAAGCGTTCTTCGGTTCATTATATATATCCTCCGGCGTGCCGATCTGCTGGATGATGCCCTCGTTCATGACGACGACGGTGTCGGACATGGCGAGCGCCTCTTCCTGATCGTGGGTCACATAGATGAACGTGATCTCCATCTGCTGCTGGATGCGCTTGAGCTCCTGCTGCATGTCCTTGCGCAGACGCAGATCGAGCGCGCCGAGCGGCTCGTCGAGCAGCAGCACCTTCGGCCGGTTCACCAGCGCACGGGCGATCGCCACGCGCTGCTGCTGGCCGCCGGAGAGCGATGTCACCTTGCGGTTTTCAAAGCCCTTAAGCGACACAACCTCGAGCATTTCCGTTACGCGCTCGTCGATCTCATCCTCCGGGACCTTGTGGTTCCGCAGACCGAAAGCGATGTTGTCGTACACGTCCAGATGCGGGAACAGCGCGTATTTCTGGAATACGGTGTTCACCTGCCGTTTGTACGGAGGAATGTCGTTGATCCTTACGCCGTCAAACAAAACGTCCCCCGAGGTAGGCTTAAGAAACCCGCCGATAATTCTCAGCGTGGTCGTCTTGCCGCATCCCGAGGGTCCTAACAGTGTAAGGAACTCTTTGTTGTTGATGTACAGATTAATGGAATCCAGAACGGTCTCACCGTCGAAGGCCATGGTGCAGTCGACCAGGCGGATGAGCTCTTTGGCCATTATCCTCCCCCTCTTTTCCCGATTTTTCGCGCTTTGCGCGTTAGGCCAATCATATAGATTTTAAGGGGGTTTGTCAATGCAATTTTCCTTTTCAAATCAAATTATTTTTTGCGCGTGGCATGATGCAGAAAACTGCCGGAAACGAACAGCGTTTCCGGCAGTTTTTTCACTTATCGATACGTTCCGCGAATGATTTGAAATATTTCTCCACGAACTCCGGCGTATTGGTCCGGAAGCTCTTCCCGTTGAGATATTCAAGCGCCCCGGCGGGGGTGTCAAAGACGAACCGCAGCCGCCACGAGCAGAGCGCCTGCCCCTTTTCGCCATAGGCGCGGTTGTCCTTTTCGCGGCCGTATTTCCCGTCGCCGAGCAGCGGGCATCCGGCGTGGCGGAACTGTGCGCGGATCTGGTGCGTGCGCCCGGTGATGAGGCGGCACTCCACGAGCGTGAGACGTCCGTCGGATACGAGCGTTTTATACTCTGTCACAGCGGTTTTCGCTCCCGTGCGCGGCGTATCGTAGACATAGACCTGGTTGTTCTTCGCGTCCTTGAAGAGATACCCTTCGAGCCGCCCGGCGGCGGGACGCGGCGTGCCGACGACGGCAGCGAGATAGATTTTC
>CAVEPP010000009.1:0-15868 GCA_963617605.1 Alloprevotella sp.
ACTCAAGCAGAAGCTCGCCCGCATGGGGCTGGACGTGCCGGAGGCGCGGTTTTATACAAGCGCGCTCGCAACGGCGGCGTTCATCCGCGACCAGTCGCCCGGCTGCTCGGCCTACGTCATCGGCGAGGCGGGCCTTCTGAACGCTCTCTACGACGCGGGCATCACGATGAACGACGTGAACCCCGATTATGTGATCGTCGGCGAAGGGCGGAACTACTCGCTCGACTCGCTCACAAAGGCGACGAATCTCGTGCTCGCGGGCGCGAAGCTCATCGGCGCAAACTCTGACCTCTCCGGCCCCATCGAAAACGGCATCGCCCCGGCGTGCCGCGCGCTCATCGCGCCCATCGAGATGGCCACCGGCAAGCAGGCGTACTTCTGCGGCAAGCCGAATCCGCTGATGATGCGCACCGGGCTCAAGCGTCTCGGCTGCCACAGCGCCGAGGCGGTCATGGTCGGCGACCGGATGGATACGGACGTCATCTCCGGCATGGAGTGCGGCATGTCCACGGTGCTTGTCCTCTCCGGCATCTCCACGGAGGCGACGCTCGACGAATACGCCTACCGTCCCAGCGCGGTGCTTCCCGGCGTCGGCGACATCGTCACCATGGCGGAAGCCGCGCGGGTGGAATAACGGAATATCGCCTCCCCCTCCGGGGAGGCTTTTTCTTCTTAACCTTTTAAGACTTTTCTTAATTTTTTGCGATACTCTATGCTCCGAGGTGAACTGTCATGCGAATTCTTGTGGCGGAGGATGAAAGAAATCTCAACCGCATTCTGACCGAGGCGCTGACCGATGAGGGGTACAGCGTCGATCCCTGCTTTGACGGGCAGGAGGCGTGGGACGCGCTCGCGTGCGCGGAATACGACGTGCTCGTGCTCGACATTATGATGCCCCGCATGGACGGGCTGACGCTCGTCCGGAAGCTGCGCGAGAGCGGCAGCACCACGCCCGTGCTGTTCCTCACGTCCCGCGACAGCGTGGAGGACAAGGTCGAGGGGCTGGAAACAGGTGCGGATTACTATCTCGTGAAGCCGTTCCACATGCAGGAGCTGCTCGCAGTGGTGCGCGTGATGGCGCGCAAGTATACCGACACGCGCACGAACGTCTATACGATCGCCGATCTCTCCGTAGACGTGAGCGCGCACACCGTCGTCCGCGCCGGGCGCGTCATTGAGCTGACGAGCCGCGAGTATGCCCTGCTCGAATACATGATCCGGAACAAAGGGGTCGTGCTCTCGCGCGAGCGCATCGAAAACAATCTCTGGAACTACGATTACGAGGGCGGCACGAACGTTGTGGACGTGTACGTCGGGTATCTGCGCAAAAAGATCGACAACGGGTTTTCCAAAAAACTCATCCATACCGTGTGGGGCACGGGCTGGGTGCTACGGGAGGATTGAATATGTCGGCAAAATGGCGGATGGTGCTCTGGTTCACGCTGATGATGCTCGTGCTCGCGGGCGTTACGCTCACGTTCGTGCTGGTGATGAACGGCTCGGTGATCGCAAACCCGACGTCGCAGGTCGTCAAGGAGGTCTCCAAGCGCGCCGATAAAGTTGAATTTGGCAACGGCACGTTCGATTGGGACGATATGAAGGAATATAAGCACGGGGTGTACTGCACCTACTACGACGCCGGGGGGACGTATCTCCGCGGCGCCGTGCCGTTTGCGGAAACGGTCGCGCTGCCGCTTCAGACGGGCGAGGTGCGCCCCTACTCCGCGGACGGGAAGGACTGGCTCGTATACGATTCCTACGTCGATATGACGATCACGGGACTGTGGGTACGCGGCATCATTTCCGCGGACGCCGCAGCGGGGCCGGGGCGCGTTATCCTGCCGCTCACGTGGTCGCTGCTGCCGGTGCTGCTGCTGCTTTCGATCGGCGGCGGCTGGCTCATCGCGCGGGATTCGTTCCTCCCGCTCGAGCGCATCACCGAGGCCGCGGGCAGTATCTCCGACGGCGACGATCTCTCCGCCCGGCTCAATCTCCGGCGCGGCCCGCGGGAGATGCGGCGCCTCGCCCGCACGTTCGACGGTATGTTCGCGCGGCTGGAAACATCGTTTCTCTCCAAAAAGCAGTTCACCGCCGACGCGTCGCACGAGCTGCGCACGCCCGTGGCGGTGATCCTCGCCGAGTGCGACCGCGCCAAGCGCAAGGCGGAGACAAAGGAGGATTTTCTCGCCTCCATCAACGTCATTGAGCAGCAGGGCAATAAAATGAATACGCTCATTGAGCAGCTCCTCTCGCTCACGCGCATCCAGCAGGGTACGGAAAAATACCCGCTGCGCGTGTGCGATCTCTCCGGCTTTGTAGACGCCTGCTGCGACGAGTTCGTCCCCGCGGACGAGCGCGGCATGACGCTCGAGACCGATATTGCCCCCGGCATCGAGGCCGCATACAACCCCTCGCTCCTCTCCCGGGCAATGTTCAATCTGATGCAGAACGCCTATAAATACGGGCGCGAGGGCGGCCACATCCGCGTCTCGCTCTCTCGAGAAAACGGCAGCGCCGTGATCTCCATAAAGGACGACGGCCCCGGCATCCCCAAAGCCGAGCAGGAAAAGATCTGGCAGCGGTTTTACCGGTGCGACGCCTCCCGCGCCGAGGGCGGCACGGGTCTGGGGCTCTCGCTCGTGCGGGAGATCGCGCTCGTACACCACGCCCGCGCCGAGGTCATCAGCGAGCCCGGACAGGGCTGCGACTTCCGCATCGTGCTGCCGCCGGTCAAAAATTAGAAACAAAAAATTTTTTCTTTCTTTTTGTTCTTTTAATATTTCTCTTAGAATTCCTTTGTAAACTACAACCAAGATGAAAGAAAACCCATGTCCCGCCGACAAGGGAGTATTTGCAAAGGAGTTTTACATTATGACGAACAACGTTTATGAACTGAATCTGACCGCCGCCGTCGCGCTGAGCGAGGCCGCCCGCAGCGCGGGTGTGGACACCAAGGAGATCACCGACGAAGAGATCACGCTGGATAACGGCTACTATGAAGTCCGCTTCACCAGCGACTGGATGCAGTACGACTGCTATGTGGACGCCGCCACCGGCGAAGTCCCCGGCATCAGCGCCATGCCCCTCCCTGCGGCCTGATAATGCAAAGCACGCAAAACCGGCACCTCTCGGATCTCGAGAGGCGCCGGTTCGTTTTATTCATCTGTTTTCGTGGTAATCTCTTTTGCTCGCTTCTTATAGAGAATAGTATCATCCCAAAAGCTCAAGATATTTGTGTATAGCTTTTGCATCTTATTGACTTCTTTTGATGCCTTGTAAATTTCCGTTCCAAGGTATTTCATTGGCTTTTGGGCGCACTTCATTAACGCTGTAATTTTCTCCGGCTTCTCTTCAAGAAGCGCGCAGTAGTTTGCGAATAATTCAGGACAATTTCTTTCCAGCAAATTCTGAATCGACGGATATACTTCTTTACGAATCATATCAACTGCATAATAGGGTGTAACGGTACCATCAAAAGGATTTACATACAAATGGTTGTTCCAGTCAATATCGACAATGCAGCCATGAATCCTCCCCCATCCACCGATCTTCCTTATAGCTGTTCCAATACTCTTTTGAAATCCACTGTATTTATTCAGCGGAGATTCTACTGCCGCAGCTATTTCTTTCTTCATATTCTGCTAACGATGTTTCCTTTTCATTTTCTTCACTGCACTCAAATTCTTCGCTTGTATTCTGTGTGATTCTGTGCGGAAGATAGTTTAGTCCAAATTTTTCACACAAATCACTTCTAAGTTTCGCGCGCTGCAGATTTATGCCATTACAGTTTTCCAGATTTGCCAAACCGTCGCACATAATCAGATCAGCATCAGACAAATCTCCCCTTAAGAAGAAAACAAAATCAAAAAAGAAATCGAACTTGTGATTATTGGTTCGTATCACTTTTCCTGTGCTGTCACTCCATTGCTGAATCACATAAAATTTCTGATTCCGATATCCCTTTTGGATCGTATAACTTGAATCCGCTATTTTGTTTAGCGGGATAAATGTCGATGCATCGGTTTTATAGTTCGAAAAATCAATGTCCAGCTCATATGCGCCAGAAAAATCGCAATTCGTTAAATCTCCTTTTCGATAGGCAGAAAACTCTTCAAAAGAATAAAATGCTCTATAGTATTCTAAAATCGGAGGGATTTGTATTTTATTATAAGCCAATATTCTTTCAAAAATTATGTGTGTGCTTATATCATATGCCGCTTTAATTTCCCATCGAATTTTTCCTTCTTTTAGATCTGAAATATAGCTTCTAATTTTTTTCTTTTGTCTTGAATCTTTTTCCTCCCTTACGCTTATATAGTATTCAGTAGAAAAATCAAGAAGCTCTTTGCTGCTTCCTGGGTCGTCCTTCATGGTCAAGAAGCAGAGCAAGTCAAGAAAAAATCGTCCCTTCTTTACGAGCTTTAAGCAAGCAGCAATGTTTCCTCTTTCATGGTTTTTCAGAACATACTGTGTTAAGAAAAAGCTGCTGTCAACGCTGTTGCTTAATTCCGATTTAAAAAACTCTTTCTCAACGGAAAGCAGCTCTTCAAACGTCCCGCAGCTATTGAATCTCTCTTCCCAAAATTTATACAGATCAAGCAATTTTTCCCCCTGTAAAAATACTTCTCTCTCCATAGGGGGGATCAACGGATAATCGTCAATCGTTTTTTCTATAAGAGCCGGCCGATTTAACTCACTTAAATTTAGTCCATAAGCCTTAATCAATTTCTCAGAGAAATCAAAAAAAGCATAGCAGGCATTGTGATAGACTTGTCCTTCCAGAAAATCATAGTATGCCGCAAATTTTTCAAACCAGTTACAGAGGATTCTTCCTTCTTCGTCCGCATCGTGAAGATTCTCTTCAACAAAAAATACATTGGAAATTACATCATATCCGCATCTGGTTATTTCTCGGAGGCCTAACTTTCGTTCAAGAGTTATAATTTGTGCGGCGTTCTGGAACTCCTCGGGAATATCAAATACAGAGAGGGTTCCCCTTTTCAGTTTATCCTTTATTCGGCTAATCTCTGTTCTCCCCATAATTCGCCGTTACCTCCGTCGTTTAATAGATACAGATATATAAATCAGCATATCAATAGATTTTTGAAACGTCAATTACGAACGAAGAAAACCCCGCGATGTTCTTATGAACATCGCGGGGTTTTTCTGCATCACTATGATATTTATGCCGCGGCGGATTTCGCTGCGAGCGTCGCCTTGAACGGCTTTTTGCGGATGATGAAGTAGCACACGATGTGCGCGGCCGTGGAGAGCGCCCAGGAGATCGGGTAGGACACATACAGGCTCTCAAGCGTTCCGACGCTCGCAAACACTGTGTACACCCAGATGATGCGGAGCACGCACGCGCCAGCGAACGTCACCGCCGCGGAGAGTAGGCTGTAGCCGAGACCGCGGTTCACGCCGGACATGGCCGCCATGGTGCCGTCGAGCACATACGTCGTGCAGACGATCATCATGCGCGTATACGCCGCCTGCAACTCCTCCGCGCTGGAGGTATAAAGTCCCAGCACCTGCTGGCGGAAAATGACCGCAAGAAGGCTCATCGCCCCGGCGAGGATCACGACGAGCACCATCGACCAGCGCGCAACAGAGCGCGAGCGCTCATACTCCTGCGCGCCGACGTTCTGGCTCACAGCGGTAGTGGCGGCCTGCATCACGGCGTCCTGCGGGCAGTAGAGCAGTCCCTCGACGCTCACGCACGCGCTGTTTCCGGCGATGACCGCCGCGCCGAACGAGTTGACCGAGGCCTGAATGATGAAGTTCGAAATGGAGAAGAGCGAGCCCTGGATACCGGCGGGGATGCCGATCTTCATCATTTTTTTGAACACGTGGCCGGAGAATTTCAGCTCCTTGACCTTCATCTCCTGCGAGGTAAGCAGGCAGCGCACCGTAAGGAAGCCGGACACGCACTGGCTGAGCACCGTGGCGATGGCGACGCCCGCGACGTCGATGCCGACGACGAGCACGAAGAAGAGATTCATGATAACGTTCAGCACGCCGGCAATGGCAAGGAAGATGAGCGGCTGGCGCGTGTTGCCGAGCGCGCGCAGCGCCGCAGCGGAGAAGTTATAAAGCGCCATGACCGGCAGGCCGAGGAAGTAGATCCGCAGATACACCGTGGCAAGCGGCAGCACCTCGTCCGGGCTGCCGATGAGCCGCAGCAGCGGCACCGTCAGTACGAAGCCGATCACGCCGGTGATCACGCCGCCGATCACGCCGACGATGACCGTCGTACCCACGGTGCGGTTCAGCTTGTCGGTCTGGTTTGCGCCGTAATACCGCGCGCAGAGCACGCCGCCGCCCGTGGCAAATCCCATCAGCACGTTGATGATCAGATTGATCATCGCGCCGTTCGCGCCGACCGCCGCCATGGAGTGCGGCCGTCCGAACCGCCCGACGACGATGAGGTCGGCGGCGTTGAACGCGATCTGCAGCATGGATGAGAACATCAGCGGCAGGATAAATTGCAGAAGCTCCGGCAGGAGCGGCCCTTTCGTCATATTGATCTCAAATCTTTTTTTCATCTGCTCACCTCGACACAAACAACCATATAAATTCAGACGTATATAACAGAAAGAACACGAAAAAAATCCGAAAATTTTCTCCGTGTCCGCTTATACTATTCTTAGTTTGTGAATAATTCAAGTACCTTCGGAAAATTATCCGTTCTGGATAGAAAGCGGCGGTTTTATCCCGCCGTTTTCTATCCATTTTGCTGTGTGAACGTCAGTCGGACTTCGTCGGAAGGTACGGGATGAGCGCGCTCGCAAAGGCGGGCAGCGCCATCGTCTGCAATACGACGCGCCCCGGCCCGGTAACGATGGTGTTGAAAAGTCCCTCGCCGCCGAAGAGGACGTTCTTTGCGCCGCGGACGGTCTGGATGTCGATCTGGCAGGTAGCATCCACCATGGCGAGATTGCCGGTGTCCACGACGATCTGCTGTCCCGGCGCGAGCGTATACTCGACCGCCGAGCCGTCGATCTCCAGAAACGCCATGCCATGACCGGAGAGCTTCTGCATGATGAAGCCCTCGCCGCCGAAGAGACCGGCGCCGACTTTTTTCTGGAAGTGGATGGAAAGGTCAACCCCCGGCGTCGCAGCGAGGAACGCGCTCTTCTGCGCGATGACAGGCATATTCGGCGTGATCTCCACGGCGCGGATCGCGCCCGGGAAGCTCGAGGCAAACGCGATCATGCCGGGGCCGCCCTCGGCGGTATAGGTGTTCTGGAAAAGGCTCTCGCCGCCGAACATCCGGCCGAGCGCCTTTCCAAGCCCGCCGGTCTTTGTCTCCATGCGCATGTTGGCGCTCATCCACACCATAGAGCCGCGCTCGGTGACCATGCTCTCGCCCGCTTCCAGATGGCAGATGACGACGGGCATCGGCTCGCCCTGAATGTTGTACTTCATGTTGTGTCCCCCTTATACTTTAATATAATAAAGCCTCCCTCATTGAGGGAGGTGGCTCGCCGGAGGCGAGACGGAAGGAGTACTCCCCCAGTCTCGCTTCGCTCGACAGCCCCCTCGGAGAGGGAGCCTATTAGAAATCGGCGTTGCCGACGGTGCGCGGATGCAGCTCCACGTCGCGGATGTTGGAAATGCCGGTCAGGTACATGACCATGCGCTCAAAGCCGAGACCGAAGCCCGCGTGACGGCAGGAGCCGTAGCGGCGCAGGTCGAGATACCACCAGTAATCCTCCTCGTTGAGGCCCAGCTCGGCCATGCGCGCGGTGAGCAGGTCGAGCCGCTCCTCGCGCTGCGAGCCGCCGATGATCTCGCCGATGCCGGGCACCAGGCAGTCCGCCGCGGCGACGGTCTTGCCGTCGTCGTTCAGGCGCATGTAGAACGCCTTGATCTCCTTCGGGTAATCGGTAACGAAGAGGGGCTTTTTGAAAATCTCCTCGGTGAGATAGCGCTCGTGCTCGGTCTGGAGATCGACGCCCCAGGAAACGGGGTAGTCAAACTGCTTGCCGGACTTCTGCAGAAGCTCCACAGCCTCGGTATAGGTGACGCGGCCGAAGGCGCTGTCGCGCACATGTTCGAGCCGTTCGCGCAGGCCCTTATCAACGAACTTCGTGAAGAAATCCATCTCCTGCGGGCACTTTTCAAGAACGGTGGAGATGATGTACTTCACCATTTCCTCCATGACGACGAGATCGCCGTCCAGATCGCAGAACGCCATTTCCGGCTCGATCATCCAGAACTCGGCGGCGTGGCGCTGGGTGTTGGAGTTTTCGGCGCGGAACGTCGGCCCGAAGGTGTACACGTCGCCGAACGCCATGGCAAAGTTTTCGGCATTGAGCTGGCCGGAGACCGTAAGGCTCGTGTGCTTGCCGAAGAAGTCCTTGGAATAATCGATCTTGCCGTCCGGCGTGCGCGGCGGGTTATCGATATCGAGCGTGGTGACCTGGAACATTTCGCCGGCGCCCTCGCAGTCGGAGCCGGTGATGATGGGGGTGTTCACGTACACGAAGCCGCGGCTCTGGAAAAACTCATGCACGGCAGCGGCGGCGACGCTGCGCACGCGGAACGCCGCGGAGAACAGATTCGTGCGCGGCCGGAGATGCTGGATCGTGCGCAGATACTCTACACTGTGGCGCTTTTTCTGCAGCGGGTAGTCCGGCGAGGAAACGCCCTCGACCGTGACGGTCTCCGCCTTGAGCTCGAACGGCTGGGGAGCGTCCGGCGTGAGGACGAGCGTGCCCTCGGCGATGAACGCCGCGCCGACGTTCTGGCGGACGATCTCGTCGTAATTGGCGACCTTCTCGCGTTCGAGAACGACCTGCAGTCCCTTGAAGGAGCTGCCGTCGTTCAGCTCGAGAAAGCCGAAATTCTTCATATCGCGGATTGTGCGCGCCCAGCCGCAGACGGTGATGTGCGCTCCGTCAAACGCGGCGGCGTTTGTCCACAGCTCTTTGATCTTCGTTCGTTTCATATTTCATTCCTCCCGGATCATCTGCCCTGTATTATAGGCAGACGGTATAGCTTTTGCAAGTGTATCCTATTGGAAGGCTCCCTTGTGTAAAGGGAGCTGTCAGCCGCAAGGCTGACTGAGGGATTGTAAACTCATAACCAGGATAACTTCCGTAATTAACGTACCCTACAATCCCTCCGTCACGGCTTCGCCGTGCCACCCCCGCCCCCCTCTCTGTAGCCTTCGGCGACATCTCTCCCCGCCGGGGAGAGTCTGCCCTTTACACAAGGGAGGCTTTTATATCACGACAGTTTCTGCGTATTCCAGAGCGCGGCGTAGAGCCCGTTTTTCTCCATGAGCTCTTTATGCGTGCCGTATTCGCTCACGCCCTCTTTGTCGATGACGGCGATGTGGTCCGCGCCGCGGACCGTGGCGAGCCGGTGCGCCACGACGATCGTCGTGCGCCCGCGGCTGAGCTTTTCGAGCGACGCCTGGATCGCGGCCTCGGTCACGCTGTCGAGCGCGCTCGTCGCCTCGTCGAGCACGAGGATCGGCGGGTTTTTCAGAAACACGCGCGCAATGGCGATGCGCTGCTTCTGTCCGCCGGAGAGCATCGCGCCGCGCTCGCCGACGAACGTATCGTACCCGTCCGGCATTTCCAGGATCTCGTCGTGGATGGACGCGAGGATCGCCGCCTGCGCGACCTCCTCGTCTGTCGCGCCGGGCCGTCCGTAGCGGATATTCTCGCGCACGGTGTCAGCAAAGAGGAACACGTCCTGCTGGATGATGCCGATGTACCGGTGGAGCGAGGACTGCGTGACAGCGCGCACGTCCTGCCCGTCTACGAGGACCGCGCCGCCGGTCACGTCGTAAAACCGCGGCAGGAGCTGCGAGAGCGTCGTCTTGCCGCTTCCCGACGGGCCTACAAGCGCGAGCGTTTCGCCCGGCGTGATCGTGAGATCTACATGGCGCAGCACCTCTTCGCCGTTCTGGTAGTGGAACGACACGTCCCGGTACTCCACGCCGCCCTTTACGTTTTCAAGCTCCTTTGCGTCCGGCGCGTCCTTCACGTCCGGCTCGGTGCGCATGATCTCGAGAAACCGCAGGAAGCCGGAGCTTCCCTTCTGGAACTGCTCGACGAACTGCGTGAGCTTCCGGATCGGCGCCATGAACACCGAAACGTACAGCGAAAACGTGATGAGATCGACCGCGTCCATTTTGCCCTGCATGATGAACACGCCGCCCGCGGCGATCGTTACAAGCTGCATGAGTGCCATGGCAAACTCGGTCGAGGCGTTGAACACGCCGAAAATGCGGTAATAGTTCTTTTTGACCTTTTTGAACTTCTCGTTGGACGTGCGGAATTTGTCCATGGCGTCCTGCTCGTTGGCAAACGCCTTGACGGTGCGGATACCGGAAACGCCCGCCTCCACGGCGGTGTTGATCTCGGCGGTTTCGCGCTTTACGTCCAGGCTCCGGTTCCGCAGCGTCAGCCGCAGCCGCATCACAACGGCGAGCAGCACCGGCAGCAGCAGAAACAGAATGAGTGCCAGCTCCCAGCGGATCGTGGCGAGGATGGCGAGCGCACCGACGATCGTGAGCGAAGCCTGGATCACGGTCTCCGGGCCGTGGTGGGCAAGCTCGGTGATGTCGAAAAGGTCGGTCGTCATGCGGGACATGAGCTTGCCGGTGCGGTGCTTATCAAAGAACGCGAACGAGAGCGTCTGCACCTTGGCAAAAATGTCCTCGCGCATGTCCGCCTCGACGCGTACGCCGAGCTCATGGCCGTATACGGTCACGATGTACTGCGCGAGCGCGCGCAGCAGATACGCGCCGAGAAGCCCCGCCATCAGCGCGAAGAACGCCGCGTACAGTCCCTTCGGCAGCAGGTGGTTGAGCGCGTAGCGCGTGGCGTACGGGAACACCAGCTCCGCGGCCACGGCGAAGATCGCCATTACGAGATCGAGCAGCAGCAGCTTCCAGTGCGGGGTGTAGTAGGAAAAGAACACCCGCACGCTGCCCTGGGAAAAATCTTTCTTTTTCTTCACGGCTCTCACGCGAGCTTTTCGCGCTCCGCGACGGCGAGCGCGTCGCAGCGGTTGTTCCACTCGTTGTCGGCGTGGCCGCGCACCCACACGGCGGTGACGCGGTGCTTTTGCAGCAGTGCGTCCAGCTCCTGCCACATCTCGGCGTTTTTGAGCTCGCCGTCGCGCCGCTTCCAGCCGCGCTTTTTCCAGTCGCGCAGCCAGCCGTTATTCAAGGCGTTCACGATATACTGGCTGTCGGAATAAAGCTCCACGGCGCACGGCTCCTTGAGCGCCTTGAGCCCTTCGATGACGCCCGTGAGCTCCATGCGGTTGTTTGTCGTGTCCTTTTCGCCGCCGGAGAGCTCCTTGATATTCTCGCCGTAGCGCAGGATGGACGCCCACCCGCCGGGGCCGGGATTGCCGGAGCAGGCCCCGTCGGTATATAAAATGATGTTCTTCATATTTCTCCCTGAATGTTTTTCCCTCTTATAGCTTACAGTCCGCGCTCGTAGCGCTCGCGCAGCGTGCGGTACTCCGCCTTGTCGATGATGCCATTTTTGAGAAAATCGTCGAGCTGCGCGATGCGCTGCGCCTTGTCGTGGACGAAGTGGTTCTCGCCGGTGTTGTCGCACACGACGCACGCGGCGTCCGGCACGTCCGGCGGCGGCATAGGCCGCCGCGGAGGAACGCTGCGCTGCGGCTCGTCCTGCCGCGAAGCGGGGCGGTAGGGCGCGTCCTGCGCCGCCGCCATCCGCTCATCGCGTTTTTTGAGCTGTTCTGCAAGCGTCGTGCCGGAGGGCGTTTTCCAGTTTTTAGCGTCTCGCGCCACATACTTAACAACCGCAAAAACGATCAGCACAACGATGAATAAAAGAGAACGAGCTTCCATTTATTCCTCCGTGATCTCTTCCGCGCTCTCGCCCGGTTCGGCTGTCTCCTCCTCGTTCACTTCGCGCTCGGTGCGCGCCATGGCGACGACGTGCGCGCCCTCACTCGGGCGCATCAGACGCACGCCCTGCGTGGCGCGGCCGAGAAGCGAAATGCTGCCGGCCTCCATGCGGATGATCGTGCCGTCATCGGATACGAGCAGGATATCCTCCTCGCCGGTGACCTTCTTCGCGCCGACGATCTCGCCGGTTTTCTGCGTGATCTGGTACGTCTTGAGACCCTGACCGCCGCGGCCCTGCACGCTGTATTCGCCGATGCGGGTGCGCTTGCCGTAGCCGTTTTCGGTAACGGTGAGCACCGCCGCGTCCTCGTCGGTCGCACGCACCGCCGCGACGACCTCGTCGCCGTCCTTGAGACGGATGGCACGCACACCGGCGGCCGTGCGGCCCATCGGACGGACGTCGTTTTCGTCGAACCGGATGGCCATGCCGCCGCGCGTCACAACGAGCAGCTTCTCGCTGCCGTGCGTCGTGAGCGCCTGCACGAGCTCGTCGCCCTCGCGGATATCGAGCGCGCGGATGCCGTTCTTGCGGACGTTTTTGAGCTCGCCCTGCGACATGCGCTTCGTGACGCCGTTCTTCGTGAAGAACATGATGAAATCGTCTTCCTGCAAGCCCTTGCCGCGGAGCATCGCGGAAATTTTCTCCTCCGGCTCGAGAGGCAGGATGTTGACGATGTTCGTGCCGCGCGCGCTGCGCCCGGCCTCGGGGATCATATAGCCCTTGCGGACGTAGACCTGTCCGCGGCTCGAGAAGAAGAGAACGTAATCGTGCGTTGAGGCGGTGAACACGCTCTCCACATAGTCCTCCTCGCGCGTGGCCATGCCGCGCACGCCCTTACCGCCGCGGCTCTGCGCGCGGTATTCGGCGGCGGGGGTACGCTTGATGTAGCCGTTGTGCGAGAGCGTGAAGACGCATTCTTCCTCGGCGATGAGATCTTCCATGTCGATCTCGTCCTCGACGTCCTGAATTTCCGTCTTGCGGTCGTCGCCGTATTTGTCGGCAATGGCGAGAAGCTCGTCCTTCAGCACGCCCTTGAGCTTTTCGGGGTCTTCGAGCAGGGAGATGAGATATTCGATCTTCTTTTCCAGCTCGTCATACTCGTTCTGGAGCTTTTCGCGGTCGAGTCCCTGCAGCGCCTTCAGACGCATGTCGAGAATGGCCTGTGCCTGCACATCGTCCAGCCCGAAGCGCGCCATGAGGTTTTCCTTGGCGTTATCGTAGCTCGTGCGGATGATGTGGATGACCTCGTCGATGTTGTCCTGCGCGATGAGCAGACCTTCGAGCAGGTGGGCGCGCTCGCGCGCCTTGCGGAGATCGTACTTCGTGCGGCGCGTGATGACCTCTTCCTGGAACGTCAGGTACTCGTCGAGAATGTGGCGCAGGGAGAGGATTTTCGGCTGGCGCTGGTTATCCACGAGCGCCAGATTGATGATGGAAAACGTGCTTTGCAGCTGCGTCTGGGCAAAGAGCTTGTTGAGCGCCACCTGGGGATTGGCGTCCCGCTTGAGCTCAATGACGATGCGCATGCCGTTGCGGTCGGACTCGTCGCGCAGATCGGAGATATCGTCGAGCCGCTTATCCTTGACCTGCTCGGCGATGTTCTTGATGAGCATTTTCTTGTTGACCTGGTACGGCAGTTCGTTGACGATGATGCGGATACGGTTCTGGCCGTGCTCTTCAAACTCGGTGCGCGCGCGGATGGTGACCTTGCCGCGGCCCGTGGCATAGGCGGCGCGGATACCGGCGCGGCCCATGATGATGCCCTTCGTCGGGAAATCCGGGCCCTTTACGTGGCGCATGAGATCGTCGAGCGTCGCGTCCGGGTTATCGAGCACCTCGACCGCCGCGCCGATGACCTCGCGCAGGTTGTGCGGCGGGATGTTCGTCGCCATGCCGACGGCGATGCCGGAAGAGCCGTTCACCAGAAGCTGCGGAATACGGCTCGGGAGCACGCGCGGTTCTTTTCTCGTCTCGTCAAAGTTGGGGTCCCAGTCTACGGTGTCCTTGTCGATGTCACGGAGCATTTCGTCCGCCATGCGTGCAAGACGCGCCTCGGTATAACGGTAGGCCGCCGGGGGGTTGCCGTCCACGTCGCCGAAGTTGCCGTGGCCGTCGATGAGCGGGTAGCGCAGCGAGAAGTCCTGCGCCATACGGACGAGCGCGTCGTACACCGAAGCGTCGCCGTGGGGATGGTACCGGCCGAGCACGTCGCCGACGGCGGTGGCGCACTTGCGGTAAGGCTTATCGCGCGTGAGGCCGTCCTCATACATGGCGTACAGAATGCGGCGGTGGACGGGCTTGAGCCCATCGCGCACGTCGGGCAGAGCGCGCCCGACGATAACGGACATGGCGTATTCAATATAGCTCTTTTCCATTTCCGAGACGAGCTCGGAGGAAACGATATGCTGTTCGGGAAAGGCGATGTCTTCCGGCTTATAATCGCGTTTATGTGCCATTATGCCGCCTCCTTAATAATCCAGATTGACGACGTAGCGTGCCTTGGTCTCGATCCACGCGCGGCGCGGCTCGACCTCGTCGCCCATGAGAACGGTGAATATCTCATCGGCGCGCTGCGCGTCCTCGAGCGTGATGCGGCGGAGCGTCCGGCGCTCGGGGTCCATCGTCGTTTCCCAGAGCTCGTGCGGGTCCATCTCGCCGAGACCTTTGAAGCGGGAGATGTCCACCTTCGCGTCCGGGTTGTCGCCGCGCAGCTCGCGGGAAATGGCGTCGCGCTCATCGTCGGAGTACGCCACGCGCTGCTGCTTGCCGCGGCTGAGCTTGAAGAGCGGCGGCACGGCGGAATAGACATAGCCGTTTTCGATGAGCGGCCGCATATACCGGAAGAAGAAGGTCAGCAGGAGCGTCCGGATGTGCGAGCCGTCCACATCGGCATCGGCCATGATGATGATCTTGTGATAGCGGAGCTTATCGATGTTGAACTCGTTGCCGATACCGGCGCCGAGCGCTACGATCAGCGGATAGAGCTTGTCGTTGCCGTAGATCTTATCGACGCGCGCCTTCTCCACGTTGAGCATCTTGCCCCACATGGCGAGAATGGCCTGGAAGCGGGAGTCGCGCCCCTGAATGGCGCTGCCCGCGGCGCTGTCGCCCTCGACGATGTAAATTTCGCAGAGGGACGGATCGCGCTCGTTGCAGTCCTGCAGCTTGTCCGGCATCTGGCCGGATTCGAGCCCGGTCTTGCGGCGGACACTGTCGCGCGCCTTGCGCGCGGCTTCGCGCGCGCGGGAGGCGGAAATGCCCTTTTCGAGGATCTGCTTGGCGACGCCGGGATTCTCTTCAAAGAACTGCTCGAGCTTGTCGCTTACAACGCTGTCGACCATCGTGCGGATGTCGCTGTTGCCGAGCTTGGCCTTCGTCTGACCCTCAAACTGCGGGTTTTCGAGCTTGACGGAGATCACGGCGGTGAGACCCTCGCGGCAGTCCTCGCCGGAGAGGTTTTCCTCGTCCTTGAGAATTTTTCTCGACTTGCCGTAGGCGTTGATCACGCGGGTGAGCGCCGTGCGGAAGCCGGTCTCGTGCATGCCGCCTTCGGGCGTGAGAATGTTGTTGGCGAAGGACTCGATGCGCTCGTCGTAGCCGTCGTTCCACTGCATGGCGATCTCGCACATGGAGGTGTCCCGCTCGCCGGACATGTAGATGACGCTCTCGTGCACCGGCGTTTTGTGGCGGTTGAGCTCGGTGACGAACTCGCGGATGCCGCCCTCGTAGCACAGCTCCTGCCGCTGCTCCTGCTCGGGGCGCTTGTCCTCCATGATGATGGTGAGACCGGCGTTCAGAAATGCCTGCTCGCGCATGCGCTTGAAGAGCACGTCATAGTGATAGACCGTGTCGTCAAACATCTCCGGATCAGGATGGAAGCGCACCTGCGTGCCGTGCCTGTCGGTCTTGCCGACGATCTTCATCTCCTGCGTGATATGGCCGCGGGAGAATTTCATCTC
>CAVEPP010000010.1:0-15483 GCA_963617605.1 Alloprevotella sp.
CACGTTTGCGAGCCGAGAGGTATTTTCTCCGACGTACACGCCGCCGGAGAAAATAATTGTAACTCTATTTGCGCCTGCGGGCGCAAACTCTGCGAGGCTTTTCTGGCGGTTTTATGCCAGATGCAGCCACTCGATGAGCAGCAGCCATGTGAGGCCGTAGTACGATACGACCGCGACGAGGTCGTTGACGGTCGTGATGAGCGGGCCGGAGGCGACGGCGGGATCGACGCCGATCTTCTTGAAGAAGATCGGGATCACCGTGCCGGAAATGCTCGAGAGCAGCATCGCCGCGATGAGCGCAATGCCGATGCACCCGGAAACGCCGAACGCCATGAGCGGCGCTTCGCCGCGCAGCAGCAGATACGCCCCGATGAGCACGAACGAGGCCGCGCCGAGGATCGCGCCGTTCGTAAGTCCGACGCGCGCTTCCTTCCAGACGAGCTTCCGCTTCTGCGCGCCGGTCGTTTCGCTGTCCATAAGCACGCGGATCGTGACGGCGAGCGACTGCGTGCCGACGTTGCCCGCCATATCCAGCACGAGCGACTGGAAGCACACGATGAGCGTGAGCTGCGCCACGACGCTCTCGAAAAGGCCGACGACGCTCGATACGACCATCCCGAGCCCCAGCAGCACGAGCAGCCACGGCAGACGCTTGCGCACGCTCTGCGCGAGCGTTTCGTTGAGATCCTCCTCCGCGGAGAGACCGGCGAGCCGGGCGTAGTCCTCGCTCAGCGCGTCGTCCAGCGTCTGGATGAGGCTCTGCGCCGTCACAACGCCGAGCAGCCGGTTTTCCTCGTCCAGCACGGGGATGGAGTCCTCGGAATAGTCCTGGATGCGCGGCAGCGCGTCTTCAATGCGCTCGTGCGCGTAAACGTAGGGGTAGGAGGTTGCAATCAGCTCCGCGAGCGGGTCGCCCTCGCGCGCGATGATGAGATCCTTGAGATCGATCGCGCCGTAGAAAGCGCTGTCGGCATCCACAACATAGATCGTGGAGATGTTGTCGTGCTCGGCGGCCTGCGCGACGAGCTGGTGCATCGCGGCCTTGACGCTCAGCCCCTCGGGGATGACGATGCAGTTCGTCGTCATAATGCTGCCGATCTCGTCCTCGCCGTAGACCCAGAGCCGGGCGATCTCGCGGCGCTTCGGCTCGTCCATGAGCTCGACGAGCGTGTTTTTCTCGCCGTTTTCAAGCGTTTTGAGATAGTCCACCGCGGCATCGGCGTCCATGCGGGAGAGAACGTCCACCCGCCGCCGGAGGCTCAATTCGTTGAGATACGGCGTCATCGGCTCGGCGTATTCGAGCACGGCCGAGAGCTCCGCGGCGTCGAGCGCGTGGTAGATCCGCTGCCGCTCAGCGGGCGTGAGCGTTTCGAGTGCGGCGGCGATGTCGTTTTCGTGGTAGTCGAGCAGCTTCTCGCGGAACGCCTTCGGCGAGAGATTGCTGCGGACAAGCTCCGTCAGCTCCCGGTCGTAATCCGGGTGGCGGAGCTGCATGAGTTCCGTTTTGTTTTCCATGTTTCTGCCCTCCGTTTCAACGTTTTTTCTGTAACCGCGCCGGAGCAGGGCAAAAAAATATCACCGCTGCCCGGCGTGCGGCGCACGTCGATCCGGGCAATGGTGAGCAGCGGAAAAGAGAGACTTCACCGGCCGGTGCAGCCGTACGAAGTCCCTGGGATGCGTCTCGCCATGCCCCATATTCGTCCGTTACTGCCGCCGTCCATGGTAGTCCCTCCTTTATGATCAGATCTGTCTTTTATATAGCACACGGCAAACGCCCGTGTCAAGGCAAAAAGCCGCCGGTCAGGAAATCTGACCGGCGGTAATATATTGCGCAGCTTTTTGAGAATTATTCGATGAGGCCGCTTTCCTTGAGCAGCAGCTCGATGTCTGTGCCGCGGATCTTTTTGAGCACGATCTTCATAAGCTCGCGCTCGCCGAAGCTCAAGTCGGCCTCGGAGAGGGGCTTCTTGTCGATGGCGTAGTAGCACGCGCGCAGCAGCTCGCGCACGTCGTACTTGCTGCCCCAGACCTCGGGCACGCCGCGGTCTACGTTCAGCAGCGTGTACACCGACTCCATGCCGGTGCGCATCGAATACTCGGTGGTGAAGATGGTGTCGCGCGGCGTTTCGGCAAACTGGCCGATGAAGGCAAAATTCACCGCGCCCTCCGGCACGACGCGCGGCCGGTCGGATTCCTTTCTCGGCTGGAAGAAAGCGTTGATATACGGCATGAAGCACGTTGTCGTGTTGCACGCTACGCTTGCGAGCATATTGATCCGCTCGATGGGTACGCCGATGTGATAGAGCCACTCGCGGCAGACCTCCTCGCCGGTGCACTCGCGCATCGGCTTGCGGACATAGTTGCCCGGGCGGTCGGTGTTGAGCGCATACAGCCACACGAGCACCGTGTCCTTGCTTTGCGCATGGAACTGCGGCTGGCGGTTGATCGTCCAGGAGAGATACCAGTTCTCGGTGCTGTCCTTGACCGTGACGATGCCGCCGGTCGTGACCTTGCCCTCGCGCGGGTCGCGGTGGCAGACGTTGATGATGTGCCGGATGATCTCCTCGTTCGCCGTGGCGACGGTCGCGCTCATCCAGTTGGTAGCGTTCACGTCGGAGCAGAACTTGTCCGGGTTGCCGTATTCGCCGTGCTCGGCCTGCGCAGCGATATTTTTCCACATATCCCAGCTCTCGCCCTTGCCGTTTTCGATGCCGGAAAGGTCGGGCGCGTGGGTCTGGTCGCCGTAGCAGGAGGTGTCGGTGCAGCAGCCGTTCGTGATGAACACGAGATCGTCCTCGATGAGATCGAGCGTCTGCTCCTGGCCGTCCTTCACATAAACGATGGCTTTGGCGACACGTTTATCGCCGTGCTTTTCGATGATGACGTTCTTCACGTCCATGCCGTACTCGATGCGCACGCCGTGCGCTTCGAGATACTTCACGAGCGGGAGGATCATGCTCTCATACTGATTGTATTTCGTGAAGCGCAGCGCGCTGAAGTCGGGCAGACCGTCGATGTGGTGGACGTAGCGGCAGAGATAGCGCTTCATCTCCAGCGCGCTCGACCAGCGCTGGAAGGCGAACATCGTCTGCCAGTACAGCCAGAAGTTCGTGCTCCAGAAGCTCTCGGGCAGCACCTCGGAGATCTTCTTGTCCTCGAGATCCTTTTCCGGCGTCAGAAACAGCTTGGAGAGCGCCATGGCGGAGGCTTTGTCGAGAGTGAATTTCTTATCGGTGTGGGCGTCCTCACCGCGGTTCACGCTGGCGCGGCAGAGAGAATAGTTCGGGTCGTGCTTGCTGAGCCAGTAGTATTCGTCGAGCACCGTCACGTTCGGCGTTTCGATGCTCGGCACGTCGCGGAACACGTCCCACATGACCTCGAAATGGTTGTCCATCTCGCGGCCGCCGCGCATATAAAAGCCCTTCGTAATGTCGCGGTAGCCGTCGCAGCTGCCGCCGGCAAGCTCGTGCTTTTCAAGAAGATGGATGTGCTCGCCCTTCATCTGGCCGTCGCGGACGAGATAGAAGGCCGCGGTCAGACCGGCAAGACCGGTGCCGATGATGTAGGCGGATTTGTTATCGACGCCCTCCGGCTTTTCGGGGTGGGCGAAGGATTCATACGTTCCGGCAGAGTAATACATAATATTGACCTCCTGTGAGATTTGTTTTTCTCTTGATGGCCCTATAGTATTCCCCGGAAAATAATTTTTCCATAAACAGAAACGTCCCCGTGATAAGGGTTTTATCACGGGGGCGCGAAGTGTAAAGATTTTAATCAAACCGGAGATTTTGTTTAAATTTTAAACCGCGCGAGCGCTTCGCGGATCGAATCGTGAATGAGAAGCGCGAGCAGGTCTACGATCTTTTCCGGCTCCTCGGCCATGCCGTCGCGGATCCAGTCGAGCATGATGCCGATGAGAACGTAGCCGTAGACCTGCGCGATGAACGCCTTGTCCTCGTCGCGGACAGTCATCCCGGCCGACTGCTCGTCGATCACGCCGAGAATGAGATTGTCCACGAGCGGGCGGAGATACCGCTCGACCTGCTCGCGGTCCACGCAGCGGTAGACGTTCAGAATGAACGGCTTATTCTCCCGCACGGCCTCAAAAATTTGCAGGAAGCCCTGCTGCCAGGTGTCGTGTGTTTTCTTCTCTTCGAGCGCGCGGCGCGCGTCCTCCAGACACGACCACTCCACGAGATCGTAAATGTCCTTGAAGTGGTAGTAAAACGTCATGCGGTTGATACCGCAGTCCTCAGCAATGTCGTTGATGGTGATCTTGGTGAGCGGCTTTTTGAGCAGCAGGTTTTTGAGCGACTGCTCGAGCGCCCGCTTCGTTACCTGTGACATGGCGTTCTCCTTTTAAACATTCTGGGCTTTTTCGTCTGCGAGAGCAAGGAGCGAGCGCTCCTGCTCGATCTCGCCCCGGTAGGGATACGTGGCGGCGATCTTCTCAAACTGGGCGCGAAGCTTCGCGGCGCGATCTTTATCGCCGTCGCGCAGCAGGGCGATGGCATATTCCGTGCGCTGCACGCTGGGGAAGTTTTTCATCTGGCGCATAAAGCGGCGCTGCGGCTTTGTGAGCATCGCATCCACCGCGTCGCGGCGGTTTTCGCCGATAAGCTCCAGATACATCTCGTCGCACAGCAAAAGCGCGCGGTAGAGCCCGACGAGATTCGCTCCGCCAGAGAGAAGATGGGCCGCCGCGTCGTGCGCCTCGGCGAAGCGGTGCTCGTCCATGAGGCGGCTGCAGCAGCAAACGCCGGTCGCGGCGACAAGGGCGTTCTGCATCGCGCCGTCCGACGGCATGACGAACCACTCGTCCGGCATGCCGCGCAGACGCTCGCCCTCCGTCTGGCGGCTGTTGACGGCCATTTGCAGATAAAAGGCGCGCATGGCCTCCGGATCACGGCGCAGGGAGAAGGCGTTTTTGCCGTCGTTATCGATCGGCCCGAGCCGGAGCGGGATGCCGTTTGTGACGGCGAGATAGAATCCCGCGAGCGCGAGCATAAAGAGCAGAGACGCTCCCACACTGCCGCCGCCGAGAAGAAAATATCCGCCGAGCGCGAGAAGCGCGGTGAGCAGATTCATAAGCGGCCCCGCAAGATTATAAAGCATCACCGGGATCTTTCCGTCCACGGGCTCCGGCGGCGTCATCAGGCACTGCCCGCCCGTCCCGGCAAGCTTCAGCCGCCGAAAATGGAGGGAACTGTTTTCGCGCTGCAGTTGAAGATTTCCAATGCGGAAGGAGCAGAATTTATAGCCTGTCAGCAGCCCGCCGATCAGATGGCCGGTCTCATGCAGGACGATCTGCACGGCGAAGGAGACGCAGAGGCCGGCAAGCCCGAAGAGAAAGGCGGCGAAAAAGTTCTCGTTTTCGGGGAGGGAGTAACTGATGCCCGCGCCGAGCCCCACACAGAGGACGAGCGAGAGGATCATCCCCGGCTGCACAGCGGATGATTTCTTATTCTTTTTGTCCATAGTATTATCACCATACGTCATTATAACAGAATTTTCGTTGGATGCAAACGGCAGGAGAGGACTGGGTCCTGTCCGGAAAACGATTGAAAAAGCCGGGGGAATACGGTATACTGATTTTGTTTGTATATGAGGGAGGGATCTGGATGACCGACATCGAGATCGCGCACAAATGCGCGCTGAAGAATATTTCCGAGATCGCCGCGGCTGCGGGCGTGGATGAAGCCTACGTTGAGCCTTACGGCAGATACAAGGCCAAGATCTCCCTTGATCTGCTGCGGGAAAAGGCCGCCGCGCCGGACGGAAAGCTCGTTCTCGTCACGGCCATCACGCCAACGCCCGCGGGCGAGGGCAAGACTACGACCTCCATCGGTCTTACCGACGCGCTCCGCCGCTGCGGGAAAAACGCGCTCGCTGCGCTGCGCGAGCCGTCGCTGGGCCCCGTGTTCGGCATCAAGGGCGGCGCGACCGGCGGCGGGTACGCCCAGATCGTCCCGATGGAGGACATAAACCTTCATTTTACCGGCGATTTTCACGCCATCGGCGCTGCCAACAACCTGCTCGCAGCGCTGCTCGATAACCACATCCAGCAGGGCAACGCCTTGGGGATCGACCCGAAGCAGATCACGTGGAAGCGCTGTGTCGATATGAACGACCGGCAGCTACGGCACATCGTGGACGGTCTCGGCGGAAAGGCGAACGGCTGCCCGCGCGAGGACGGGTTCGATATCACCGTGGCAAGCGAGATCATGGCGGTGTTCTGCCTTGCGGAGAGCCTTTCGGATCTCAAGGCGCGCCTTGGGCGCATCATCGTGGGATATACGTATGACGGCGCGCCCGTCACGGCGCACGATCTCAAGGCCGAGGGCGCGATGACCGCCCTGCTGCGCGACGCGCTCAGCCCCAACCTTGTCCAGACGATCGAGGGCACGCCCGTGCTCGTCCACGGCGGCCCGTTTGCGAACATTGCCCACGGCTGCAACAGCGTGCTCGCCACGCGCATGGCGCAAAAGCTCGCGGACTACACCGTTACCGAGGCGGGCTTCGCCGCCGATCTCGGCGCGGAGAAGTTCTTTGATATCAAGTGCCGTCTGGCAAACCTGCGCCCCCACGCCGTCGTGATCGTGGCGACGGTGCGCGCGCTCAAATACCACGGCGGTGTGGAAAAGGACGCGCTCGGCACGGAAAATCTGGAAGCGCTCGAAAAGGGCCTGCCGAATCTCCTGCGCCATGTGGACAATATCAAGAACGTATTCGGTCTCCCGTGCGTCGTGGCGGTGAACGCTTTCCCGACGGACACGGAAGCGGAGCTTGCGCTCGTGGCGGAAAAATGCGCCGCGCTGGGTGTCAAAGCCGTGCGCAGCGACGTGTGGGCGCGCGGCGGCGCGGGCGGCGAAGCGCTCGCGGCCGAAGTTGTGCGGCTCTGCGAAGAGGAAAACCATTTCCGTTTTGCCTACGGCCTTGACGGAACGATCGAGGAGCGGCTGGACACCCTCTGCCGGAATGTGTACCGCGCCGACGGCGTCTCTCTCACGCCGGAGGCGAAAAAGCAGGCCGCGCGGCTCGCCGCGCTCGGCTTCGGGGACCTTCCGGTGTGTGTTGCCAAAACGCAGTACAGCTTTTCGGACGATGCCGCAAAACGCGGCGCGCCGGAGGGCTTTACCGTGACGGTGCGGGAGATCCGCGTCTCGGCGGGCGCGGGCTTTCTCGTCGCGCTCACGGGCAATATTATGACGATGCCGGGGCTTCCCAAGTCGCCCGCCGCCGAGCGGATCGACGTGGACGAAAACGGTGTCATTACGGGGATGTTTTAAAGTATGGAAATGCTCCATAAAAGCGTGAACGACTTTACCGCCGCGCTCGCTTCCCGGGCGTCTGTGCCGGGGGGCGGCAGCGCAAGCGCGCTCGCCGGGGCGCTCGCCGCCGCGCTCGGCGGCATGGTGGGGGAGCTCACCGTCGGAAAGGAAAAATACGCCGCCGTCGAGCCGATCCTCCGCGAGCTGCTCGACGAGGCGGAAACGCTCCGGGGCCGCCTTCTGGACTGCGTGGAAAAGGACGCCGCGGCGCTCGCGCCGCTGGCAAAGGCCTACACGATACCGAAGGACGATCCGCAGCGGGCCGAAACGCTGGAGACCTGTCTCCGCGCCGCCGCCGCGCCGCCGATGGAGGTGCTGGAGCTTACCGGGCGGACGGTGGAGCTGCTGCGCGGCTTTGCCGACATGGGAAGCCCCATCGCGGTGTCGGACGCCGCGGTCGGCGCGGCCCTGGCACTTGCGGCGCTTCGCGGCGCGGAGATCAACGTGCGCGTCAATACCCGGCTGATGCAGAATCGGGAGCGCGCCGCGGCGCTCGACGCGAAGGCTCACGTGCTCGTGGACAAGTACGCGCGGCAGGCCGGGAAAATTTACGACGATGTATACGGGAGGCTCGCGCGATGAGCATGCTTCTCCGCGGCGCGCCCGCCGCCGCCGCGCTCAACGAAAAAACGGCGCAGACCGTATCCGGCCTGCGCGAAAAGGGCGTCGTCCCGACGCTCGCCATTGTGCGCCTTGGAGCGCGCGAGGACGATCTCTCCTACGAGCGGGCGGCGGTGAAGCGCTGCGCCGCCGTGGGCATCGAAACGCGGTGTGCCGCGCTGCCGGAGGATGTTTCCGGTGCAGTGTTGGAAGATACGCTGCGCGCTCTGAGCGCCGACGAGACGGTACACGGCATATTGCTGCTGCGCCCGCTGCCTGCGGCGCTGGACGAGGCGCGCATACTGCGCGCCATCGCACCCGAAAAGGATGTGGACGGCGCGACGGAAGGCTCTCTCGCCGCGGTGTACGCCGGGACAGGCGAGGGCTTTGCCCCCTGCACGGCGCAGGCGGTGCTGGAGCTGCTGGACTTTTATCAGATCCCTATCGAGGGGAAGCGCGCCGTCGTGCTCGGGCGAAGCCTCGTCGTCGGACGCCCGGCGGCGATGCTGCTGCTGCACCGCGGCGCAACGGTGACGCTCTGCCACTCAAAGACTGAAAACGCGGCGGAAATTGCGCGCGAAGCGGATATCCTCGTCGCCGCAGCCGGGCGGCGCGAGAGCGTCGGCGCGGCGTATTTCCGCGCCGGGCAGACGGTCATCGACGTAGGCATACACTATAACGAAGAGACGCAGAAGCTCTGCGGCGACGTTGCGTTTGCCGAAGCGGACGGCGTCGTTCATGCCGTCACGCCCGTGCCGGGCGGCGTCGGCGCGCTCACCACGGCGGTACTGGCCGCGCACACGGCAAAAGCCGCGGCGCGCCGGATAAAATAACAATTCAGAAAACACATGACAGAGTAGGTGCAAAGCGTAAAGTGCCGCGGGATGGGATGTTGTCCGCGGACGAAGCGGCGAGGGCCGCGCGGTTTTGCTCCGCATCCGCTGCCACCCGAGGATACCGCTCCTTCCGTGGCACTGTCACGAAAGGAGCCTATTTACGCAATGAAAACAAGAAAACTTGCCCTGAACGCGGTGCTGGCGGCCATGTGCGCCGCGCTCGGCGCGCTCGCGCTCGACCTCAACAGCATCAAGATCACCTTTGAGAGCTTCCCCATACTGCTTGGCGCGCTGCTCTTTGGCCCGCTGGACGGCCTCGCCGTCGGGTTCGTGGGGACGCTTTTGTACCAGCTTCTGCGCTACGGCGTTTCCGTCACGACGCCGCTGTGGATATTGCCTTACGCGCTTGCGGGCCTCGTGACCGGCTTTTACGCCAAGCGCCGCGGCTTTTCGCTCACGGCCAAACAGACGGTCGGCATTGTCGTGACCGCCGAGGTGCTCATAACGGCGCTCAATACGCTCGTCATGTACATCGACGCGAAGCTTTACGGCTACTGGTTTCCGGGCTTTATCTCGGCCATGCTGCTGCCGCGCGGCGCGGTGTGCATTGGGAAAGCCGTCGTATTCGGCCTCGTGCTGCCGAAGCTGTGCGCGCGCGTGCGCCGCGCGCTGCCCGGAGAGGGGGAAACAACGCATGGAGCTTAACGAAGCGCTCACATTCATCCACGGCACCGACTGGAAGGGGAGCCGTCTCGGGCTGGAGCGGATGCGCGAGTTGATGCACCGGCTGGGTGATCCCCAGGATCGGCTGAAATCCGTCCACGTTGCCGGGACGAACGGCAAGGGCTCGACGAGCACGATGCTTGCCTCGATCCTGACGGCAGCGGGGTATAAGACGGGCCTTTACACCTCCCCGCACCTTGTGCGCGTGAACGAGCGGTTCCGCATCAACGGCGCGGACATCCCCGACGCCGCGCTCTGCCGCGCCGCCGAAGCCGTGAAGGAAGCCGCCGGGGGCATGTCCGACGCGCCCACGGAGTTTGAAATCTTGACCGCGATGGGCTTCTGGCACTTCGCCGCGGAAAACTGCGACGCCGTGGTGATCGAGGTCGGCCTCGGCGGACGGCTCGACGCAACGAACGTGATACCCTCGCCCGAGGCCGCCGTTATTACGAACATCGGGCTCGAGCACACCGCCATTCTCGGCCACACGCTCCCGGAGATCGCGCGCGAAAAGGCCGGGATCATCAAGCCCGGCACGACGGCCGTCACGTACCCGGTAAACGCCGCCGTGGACGCGGTGTACCGGGAGATATGCGCCGAACGCGGCGCGGCGTGGCATCCGGCGGCGTTTGATGCGCTGCGGGAGCAGGAACATTCGCTCGCCGGGCAGCGGTTCGACTACAAGGACGAAAAGGGCCTGACGCTGCACCTGTTCGGGGAGCATCAGCTCCGCAACGCGGCGCTCGCCATCGAAACGGTGGGCGTGCTGCGCGAAAAGGGGTGGAACATCCCGGAGAGCGCTCTGTGCGGGGGGCTTTCCGCGGCGCGCTGGGAGGCGCGTTTCGAGCTGCTGCGGGAAAACCCGCCCGTGATCGCCGACGGCGCGCACAATCCCCAATGCGTTGAGGCGCTTGCACGCAGTCTGGATGAGTATCTGCCGGGACAGAAAGTTGTTTTTCTGCTCGGCGTGCTCGCGGACAAGGACTATGAAACGATGCTTGCCCGGCTGCTGCCGTACGGGGAAAAGTTTTTCTGCCTGACGCCGAATTCGCCCCGCGCGCTGGGCGCGGACGAGCTTTGCGCCTACCTGCGCGCGAAGGGCGCGGACGCGGTCTCATGCACGACGGCGGAGGACGGCGTGCGCCGCGCGATGGAGGAAAGCGGCGGGAAAACGCCCGTCGTCGCCTGTGGCTCGCTCTATCTCATGGGCGAGATACGCAATAAAATCAAGACCACCGGCTGAGCCGGCGGTCTTGATTTTTACAGCAGCACCGGCTGGAGCTGGCGGCCTTCCATGGCCGCTTTTATTGTTTCGCCGAGAAGGTCAAAGTCGCTCTGGAGCGAAAACGGCTTCTGGTGCGGCGCGTCCTGCCGGAAGGGGACAAAGTATACATTCTTGCGCTGCAAAAGTGCCGCGATGCTCTCCGCGGAGCCGGAGAGACCGTCGTTTGTAGAAATGGCGAGAATGAGCGGCGCGCCGTTTCGCAGATGCGCCTTACACGCCATGGTGACGGCGGTGTCTGTGACGCCGTTGGCGAGCTTTGCGAGCGTGTTGCCCGTGCACGGCGCGACGAGCAGCGCGTCGAGCCGCTGCGCGGTGCCGAGCGGTTCGGTCTTGACGATCGTGTCCACCGCTTCCCGGCCGCAGAACGCTTCCAGCTCTGCGCGGAAGGCGGAGGCGGCGAAAAAGCGTGTGTCCGTCCCCGCCGCCGCGCCGGAGAGGATCGGCACGAGCGTATAGTCCCTCTTCAAAGGCCGGAATGACTCCAGCGCGCGGGAAAACGTGCAGTGCGACCCCGTGACGGCGAGACCGAGGCGGGGAAGCGGCTCCGCAGCGGCGGCGTACACCGCGTCGCGCAGAATGGCCGCGGCGCGCTCGGGCGCATATTTTGCGGGCAGACCCGGCGCGCGAATGTAACGAAGGCTCCGCTCGTGCGCGGCGGCGGCGTCGATCCCGCCGGGGGCAGAGGCGAGCTCCAGAAGCAGCGCATCCTTCTGCACGAGCGCGAGCAGCGGCTCGGTGAGCACCGGCGCGGGGATCGTGCCGATGATGACGTCGAACCGGTCGAGCGTACCGGAGAGCGCGTCGAGCGGCAGGGCCTCGATGCCCTCCGCCTCCGCCCACGCGCGCTGCTCGGCCGAGCGCGCCGCGGCGGTGACGAGAGCGCCGGCCTTTTGCAGCTCTCGCCCAAGCAGACGGCCGATGCGCCCGTAGCCGAGCAGGAGAACATGCGCGCCGGAAAGCCCCGTTTCCGGGCGCAGCAGCGCGATCGCGCCCTCGGCGGTGAGCCGGGCGTTTGCGATCTGATATTCCTCCCGGCGGGCGTACCGCGCCGAGGGATCCCACGGCGGCGGGACGACCATGTCGGCGGAGGCAGGGTCGGTGATCTCGTGCCCGTCGGCGAGCAGGAGCTTTCGCAGCGGGGGAAACCGGGCGTCCGTGCCGGTGATGGCAAAGCGCATAATGCACCACTCCTATCCAAAATCGTATTCCAGCGTATGCGCGCTCGTTGACTTGTGTCCCCGTTTGCGGTAAAATCTTTTCTTGTAAAATACCGAGAGGAGATGCCCACAGAAATGGCGAAGCTCTATTTCAAATACGGCGCGATGGGTTCGAGCAAGACCGCCCAGGCGCTCATCACCAAATTCAATTATGAGGAGCGCGGCATGGACGTGTGGCTCTTGAAGCCCTCCATCGACTGCCGCGACGGGGAGACCCTGCTCCGCTCGCGCATCGGGCTGGAGGCGGCCGCCGATGTCGTCCGCCCGGAGGACGATATCCGCGCGCTTTATGCCGCGCGCGGTCATCACGATGTGGTGATCGTGGACGAGTGCCAGTTCCTCACGCCCGAGCAGATCGAGCAGCTGCGGCAGCTCGTGGACGAGGAGAATCTGCCGGTACTCTGCTTCGGGCTGCGCACCGACTTTCTCACGCACCTTTTCCCCGGCTCGCGCCGCCTCTTTGAGCTGGCCGACTCCATCACCGAGATCAAGACCATCTGCGAGTGCGGTTCAAAGGCCACGGTCAACGCCCGCATCGACGGCGAGGGCCACGTCGTCACCGAGGGCGCGCAGGTATTCCTCGGCGGGAACGACTCCTATATCGCCATGTGCCACGCCTGCTGGCGCCGGCGCATCGCGCGCGAGCGCGCCGAACGTGATCAGAAATAACCCATTCATTACATAAAAAGGAGAAGATCATCATGTCCACACCGCATAACAGCGCCGCCCCCGGCGAGTTTGCCAAAACCGTACTGATGCCCGGCGACCCGCTGCGCGCGCAGTTCATCGCCGAAAACTTCCTCGACGACCGCCGCCTCGTCAACAACGTCCGCGGCATCCAGGGCTACACCGGGACCTACAAGGGCGTGCCGGTGAGCGTTATGGCCAGCGGCATGGGTATGCCCTCCATCGGCATTTACAGCTATGAGCTCTTCAACTTCTACGGCGTGGAGAACATCCTGCGCGTCGGTTCCGTCGGAGCGCTGAGCGAGAAGCTGCATGTGCGCGATATCATTCTCGCGCAGGGCGCGTGCACCAACTCCGCCTATGCCTCCCAGTTCGGCTGCCGCGGCGCGATCGCCCCGATCGCGGACTACGGCCTGCTGCGCACCGCCGCCGACATCGCCGAGGAGCGCGGCCTTCGTTACGCCGTCGGCAATCTGCTCTCGTCCGACACGTTCTACGACGACGACAAGACCGCGAGCGCCGCCTGGATCAAAATGGGCGTGCTCGGCATTGAGATGGAAGCCGCCGCGCTCTATCTGAACGCGATGCGCGCGGGTAAGAAGGCGCTTGCCGTCTGCACCGTTTCCGACCACATCATCACCGGCGAGGAGACGACCGCCGAGGAGCGCCAGACCTCCTTCCGCGACATGATGGAGCTGGCACTGGAAGTGACTGTCCGCAGCTGAAAAACACTTGGAACTCCCGTACGGACGGACAGCAAGGAACGGACAAAAAAGTCACGGATTTCCGCCGGAGAGGCAGAGGTCAGACCTTGCATATACCGCCCGGACATGATATAATCATCGCTGCGAAAGTCCCGAAAAGGGACAAATTATAAGGAGGAAAGATTCTACATGAAGAAGATCCTTGCCCTGATCCTGGCTCTTGTCATGGTCTTTGCCCTCGTTGCCTGCGGCACCACCGCCGCCCCGGCTGCGACCGAAGAGCCCAAGACCGAAGAGCCCGCTGCCACCGAGACTCCGGCGGAAGAGCCCACCGAAGCTCCGGCTGAGCCCACCGAAGCCCCCGCGGAAGAGCCCGCGACCGTCAATGCCGACGACATCGAGGACACTGTGACCTCCGCCGACGGCAAATATGAAGTTGCCTTCGTCACCGACGTCGGCCAGCTCAAGGATAAGTCCTTCAACCAGGGCACCTGGAACGGCGTCAAGCTGTACGCCTACGAGAACAGCCTGAGCTACAAGTACTACCAGCCCGCCAACGGCGATCAGGCGACCGACGACGACCGCTATGATGCCATGAAGGCCGCTGCCGAGAACGGCGCGAAGGTCGTTGTCTGCGCCGGCTATCTGCAGGCCACCGCGCTTGAGCAGGCTGCCAAAGATTTCCCCGAAGTGAAGTTCGTGTTCATCGACGGCTGGTCTCTCGGCCTCGATAACGTTGCTGCCATCGCGTTCCAGGAAGAGCAGTGCGGCTACCTCGCCGGTTATGCTGCCGTTATGGAAGGCTACACGAAGCTCGGCTTCTGCGGCGGCGGCGGCGGAACGAACGCTGCGTGCTGCCGTTACGGTTACGGCTACGTCCAGGGCGCCGAAGCTGCGGCTGCCGTTAAGGGCGTGAACGTTGAGATGAACTACACCTGGCTGTACGGCGCTTCTTTCCAGCCCTCTGCCGAGCTGCAGACCCTCGTCTCCGGCTGGTATGAGAACGGCACCGAGATCGTCTTCTCCTGCGGCGGCTCCATCTTTGACTCCATCACCGCTGCTGCGGCTGCCAACGACACCTACGTTATCGGTGTTGACGTTGACCAGTCCAGCCAGTCTGACACCGTCGTCACCTCCGCCCTCAAGGGCATCGGCGAAGCCGCTTACCTGGCTCTGACCGCCGCTTACGACGGAACCTGGGCTGAAGCCTACGGCAACCAGACCGTGACCATGGGCGCTGCCCAGAACGCTGTCGGCCTGCCGGTCGATACCTGGTCTCTCGAGAACTGGAGCGTCGAGGAGTACGAGGAAATGTTCCAGAAGATCGTTTCCGGCGAGCTCGTCATCGACAACGATTACTCCAACCTCGCTTCCACCGAGCATGTTGCTCTGAACATCGTCGAGTAATTTACCTGCACAAAACGTCGGGAAGGTTTTTCCTTCCCGACGTTTTTTCTTTTTGAAATAAGAGCTGATTCTTGCAATTTGTTTGTAATATATTTATAATAAATGAAAATGCACATTGCGATTCCTTGTGCAGCAAATCTGCTGGAGAAAGAGAAAGGGAGGTGGGGACATGGACACGACGCCGGAGTATGTGATCGAGATGCTCCACATTACCAAGGTATTCCCCGGAATCAAGGCAAACGATGACATTACCCTGCAGCTGAAAAAGGGCGAGATCCACGCTCTGCTGGGAGAAAACGGCGCGGGCAAGTCCACGCTGATGAGCGTTCTCTTCGGTCTGTATCAGCCGGAAGAGGGCGTCATCAAGAAGGACGGCAAGGAGGTCAAAATCAACGACCCCAACGACGCCACGGCGCTTCACATCGGCATGGTGCACCAGCACTTCAAGCTGATCGATGTGTTCACGGTGCTCGACAACATCATCCTCGGAGCGGAGGATACGAAGCTCGGTTTTCTTGAAAAGAAGACTGCCCGCAAGAAGGTGCAGGAGCTTTCCGACCGCTACGGCCTGAAGATCGACCTCGACGCAAAGATCGAGGACATCACCGTCGGCATGCAGCAGCGCGTGGAGATTTTGAAGATGCTCTACCGCGACAACGAGATCCTCATCTTCGATGAGCCGACCGCGGTGCT
>CAVEPP010000011.1:0-15185 GCA_963617605.1 Alloprevotella sp.
TCTTTTCCATTCTTCCATAAAAAACACCCCCGTTTTCTCTATTATACCAGAAACGTGGGCATTTTGAAAGTTTTTTGACAGGCTGAGCAGCCGGTGAGAACATGGTTCTCACCGGCTGCACAGCGTGTCGAAAAACCCTTTTCGACACGCTGGCAGGCTGCGAAAAAGTTCGGAAGACAAGCAACGCACGCCCGTCGGCGTACATAGGTACGGTAGGGCGTGCGTTGCGCAGTAAGTCAAAATCCTTATGAAATAAGCTTTTTTGCATCATAAAATTCGAAATGTTCTGTTTTTTGAATTAAGATGTAGAGAATGAAAATCTATGAAAAAGTTAACCGATTTTGACGGTTGCGGACTTTTTTGACAGCCTGAGAGGAAGCAGGTTTGTTCCTGCTTCCTCTCCAAAAGGCTTATTTTAGGCTGAATTACTTGCCGAAGTAGCGGTTGAGCAGACCCTCGAAGGCCTTGCCGTGTCGGGCTTCGTCGCGCGCCATTTCGTGCACGGTGTCGTGGATGGCGTCGAGATTGTACTTCTTTGCGAGCTTCGCCAGCTCAAACTTGCCGGCGGTCGCGCCGTTCTCGGCGTCAACGCGCATTTCGAGATTCTTCTTCGTGGAAGCGGTCACGACCTCGCCGAGGAGCTCGGCGAACTTCGCGGCGTGCTCGGCCTCTTCCAGACCGGCCTTTTCCCAGTACAGGCCGATCTCCGGATAGCCCTCGCGGTGCGCAACGCGCGCCATGGCCAGATACATGCCGACCTCGCTGCACTCGCCCTCAAAGTTGGCGCGCAGACCGGCGATGATCTCTTCCTGCACCTCGGCGGGAACGTCCTCGCCGAACACCTTGCCGACGCCGACGACGTGCTCCGCCGCCCAGGTCTTTTCCTCCGCCTGCAGTGTGAACTTGCTGCCGGGGACATGGCACACCGGGCACTCCGCCGGGGGCTCTTCGCCTTCATGAACATAACCGCAAACCGGGCAAACCCACTTTTTCATAATAAGATCCTCCATCAAATCAATTTTTCTCTTTGTTTTCTTTATGATCGTCCGCTGCGCAGCAGCGGCAGATGCCGTAAAATGTCAGAGCCCAGGAGCGTACCTCGCCGGGCATTTCGCCGGTGACGAGCGTTTCGGGCAGCACCGCGTCCACATCGTCCACGCGGCCGCATTTTTCGCAGATAAAATGCGCGTGGGGGTGCGTCCGGCCGTCGAACCGCTCCTGTCCCGCGACCGTGGCGACGCTCATCGCCTTGCCCTCCTCGCGGAAGAGCGCAAGATTGCGGTACACCGTGCCGAGCGAGAGATCCGGGATGTCCGGCTTGAGCCGCCGGTAGATCTCCTCCGCGCTCGGATGATCGTACGACGCGAGCAGTATCTCGCGGATCGCGTCGCGTTTTTTGCTTTGCCGCCGGGTGCTTTCCATGGGGTAACTCCTTCGCTGTAGGGTTTCATGATCAATAATGATTATCGTTATTGTTAATATAGCAGCACATCCCCGGATTGTCAATAGGGTTTTGAAAAAAATTTTGCCTGCCGGTCTCCCGGCGGGCAATTTGTTCCGTTCGGCACGGGCGGCCGCGGCTTCTCTTTTGTTCGTCTCACTTCCGCACCAGATTGGCGCTGATGCCGCGCATGGCCTCGGCAAATTCGGCGTCGAGCTTTTCGCGCCGGGCGAGATCGCACGCCGTCACCATGCCGACGAGCCGCCCGTTTTCCGCCACGGGCAGACGGCGCAGCTGCTCGCGCGCCATGAGCGCGGCGGCGCTCTGCACGCTGTCGCCCGGCCGCGCCGTTACGACCGCGCGGGACATGACCTCCGAAACGCGCGTGTCTGCAGGGTCGTTGTCCAGCGCAAGACAGCGCAGCACGATGTCCCGGTCGGTGAGCACACCGCGCAGCCGTCCGGTACTGTCCGTCACGGGCAGCGCGCCGAGATTCCACCGCCGCAGCAGCCGTGCCGCCGCCGTGACCGGCTCGTCCTGCCCGACGGTGATGACTTTCGCCGTCATGATCTCCTGAACTTCCATAAATATATCCTCCCTGTTCGGTTTGTTCCTTGCAGGGAGTATGGACAATCGGCGCGGCTCTTAACCAGGCGCAGCGAGAGAAGCGAGCATTTCCCCTGCGGCGCGGCCGAAAAGCTCCGCGGCGGCGATCGCTTCGGAGAGCGTGTTGCCGTTCGTGCCGACTTCTATAATGAGAGAGCCGGTCGTATACTGCTGGTTGTACCGCTCCGGCGCGAGATGGATCGGGCGCATGAGCGCGCCGTTTGCCGATACCGCCGCGGCCTGCATCGCAAGCGCAAGCTTGAGATTTTCCCGCCAGAGCGGGTGTTCGAGATATTCGTCCGTGCCGCACACGAGCATCACCTGCGCCATGCCGCTTCCGGCGGCGCAGGTCTTGTAGACGGTCGATTCGTCGCCGATGGCGTCGCGGTGGACATCCAGCACGAGCGCAATGTCCGGATACTCGGCAAGATACGCCTCGATGGACGCCGCGGCGCGCTCGTAGGAGCCGGTGTAGCTCGGATAATCGTAGAGTGTGCGGTCGTGCAGCACGCGGAGGCCGTACTCTTCGAGCGCGGTCTGCAGCGCGTCGCCCACGCGGATGACCGAGCGCTCCGGGTCGGTCGTGCGGTACGGGTCGCTCGGCGTATATTCCTCGCCCGCCGCGGGAAGATATGCCTCCGTGCCGTGCGTATGTATTATCAAAATCTGCGGTCCTTCTGCGCTCAGGCGCTGCGTGAGCGGCTCGGCCATGAGCGAAGCAATGTCCGCCTCCCGGTCGGTCTTGTTCCGGATCTCCATGCCGGTGTCGTCCGTGAACGGCACGATCTCCGGCGTCGGCTCGCTCGTGGGTTCGGGCGTGACCTCCGGCGTCGGATCCTCCGTTGGTTCCGGAGTGGGTTCCGGAGTGGGTTCCGATGTCGGTTCCGGCGACGGTTCCGCAGTCGGCTCCGGCGCCGATGCTTCAAGCGGGAGGTTGTCCGTGAGCAGGAGCTGCCCGGACGTGCGTGCGTCGCCAAGCTCGAGCGCGAGCAGCGCCGCGCCGAGACGTCCGCTTTCATACGTCTCGGCGGCGCGCTCGACCGGCTGGGCCAGCGCCCCGGCATGGAATACCAGCTGCGCCGCCATGACCGCCGCGCACAGCAGCTTCCCCTTCCGGTTCATCGCCCCGCCTCCTTTGCCCATCGATACTATCTATCTTATGGCGCGGCGGCGGAGAATATGCCAACGGCTTGTTGACGCCTTTCGCCCCGGCATGATAGAATTATAAAATATCCGGACGAAAGGAGAGCGGACTGTGCGGACATGGCTGAATATGTTCATGCTCGGACGAAACGGCGTGGACTTTCTCAATAAGCATCTCTTCCGCATTGCGGCGGTGATCGCCGGGATAAATCTGCTGCTCTCGGGGTGGGTTGGCATTCTCCCGCCGGTCATGGCGGGCTACGCCCTGTTCCGGACGCTCTCCCGCAACCTCACCGTGCGGCAGATGGAGGATCTGACGGCGCGCGAAACGTATGACCGCGCGAAGGATAAGATCACCGGCGCGATGCAGCGCGCGAAGCAGAGCCGTGATTACCGGTTTTTCTCCTGTCCCGGCTGCGGCAGCTATCTTCGCGTGCCGCGCGGCAAGGGCCGTATTCAAGTCACCTGCCCCCGCTGCGGGCACCGGTTCGACCGGAAGAGCTGACGGGGAAGAACCCCTCAGTCAGCCTAACGGCTGCCAGCCCCCCTGTTAGGGGGGGCCAAGATAGTAATTCACAAACCCGCTTGCCTCCCCTCGTCAGGGGAGGTGGCAAAAACGAAGTTTTTGACGGAGGGGTTTATTCTCCGTTCATAGCAACGCTCTTCTGGAGGAACACCATGACCATGGAAGAAATACTCACATCCGGCCTTGCGGAGCTCGGCGTCCCGGCGACGGCGGCGCAGCTCTCGCAGCTTCGGGCCTACTATACGCTGCTCGACGAGCGCTCGAAGGTGATGAATCTCACCGCCATCGAGGGCGAGGAGGCGACGGCGCGCCTGCACTTTCTCGACAGCGCCGCGCTGCTTCGGTATGTGCGTCTCTCCGGCAAGTCCACCGCGGACATCGGCTCCGGCGCGGGCTTTCCGGGGCTCGTCGCGGCGATCCTCGCGCCGGACGCGAGCATCACGCTCATCGACAGTCTCCAGAAGCGCGTGGCGTTCCAGCAGGAGGTGTGCGATACCGTCGGGCTCGGAAACGTCACGTGCCTCGCCGGGCGCGCTGAGGAAGAGAGCGCGCTGCGCGAGAGCTTCGACGTCGTCACATCCCGCGCCGTGGCGCGCATGACGATGCTCTGCGAGCTCTGCCTGCCGCTCGTGCGCGTCGGCGGCGTGTTCGCCGCGATGAAGGGCCCGGAGCCGGAGGAAGAGGTGCAGGAGGCCGCGCGCTGCATCCGCACGCTCGGCGGCGGGAAGCCGCGCATCGAAAAATACACCGTCCCCGGCACGGACGCCGTGCACAGCGTTGTCATCATCCCGAAGACCGCGCCCACCCCGGCCAAATACCCCCGCCGGTTCGCCATGATCAAAAAGCAGCCGCTCTGATAAAATAAAGATAGCAAAAGCGAGACTTCCGCGGAAGTCTCGCTTTTCAAATTATCAATGATTTACCAGCGCTTCATGTTCTTCTCAAATTTCGCGGTATAGGCTCGCTTCAGCTCTTCGGCGGTGATGCCGTAGCAGAGCATAACATCGTTGTAGTACATGAGTACGTCGGCCATTTCTTCCACGAGATCGCCCCGCAGCGCTTCGTCTGCCGCGGCGTTTGCTCCGCCGTTCTTTTTGACGATGTCGATCACCTCACCGATCTCGCCGATCATCCAGAGCAGCTTGTTCTGCCCGGCCTCCGGGCAGATCGGCTCCCACAGGTGCTTATACTTTTCCTGCAGGGCCTTCTGCATTTCCTGCATTTCGTTTATGCTGAAATCTTCCATAGGGCGCTCCTCCACGGCTATTTCCGGTAAAAATGAAAATCGCAGCAGTTCCCGCCGCAGCCCAGCGTTGTCGTGCGCTTAAAGCCGATCTTTTTCAGACCGCCGTATGTCACGTTGTCCGCTTCGCAGAACGCCCGGCACAGCTCCGCGCAGCCGTTTTCGGCGCAGGCCGTATGCCAGAGACATTTCCGGATCGTAACGTCGAAGGAATCTTTGCCGCGCGTCTGCGTGCTCTCCCACAGGTCGGAGGCGCGCATAACGGCAAGAAACCCGCGGCTGTAGAGCGCGTAAAATCCCGGCACGGCTTCCAGCCTCGCCGTAGATTCGTGCTGCTTTTCCGCTGTGCGATGCATATATTTCTGCACATACGCATACGCGGTCTCTTTTGAGCCGCTGCTCCCGGAGAGCGTCTTATAGAGCGCTATGCAGGGGAGGATCGTACCGGCCAACGTTTTCCTCCGGCTCTTTGACGCATCCTTTTCTGCGCCGATCAGCGCATCGAGCATTTCCCCATGCCGGACGGACAGCGCCGTCCCTTCGGCTTTGCCGAACTCTTCGGTCAGAAACGCTTTTATTTCTTTTTGCCGCTTTGTATTCCTCATGGCCGGTATCTCCGGGAGAAGGTCTTCTCCAGCACGCCGACCCACGCGGCAAGGTTTTCCGGCGATGGATCGCGCAGGGCGCGCTCATAGACCGCGGCGTCGTCCGGCGCGCTCTCTGCCATCCGGCGCAGCGCCTTTTTCGGCCCGAAGTAATACTCGCCGCGCAGATCATAATAGATGCTCAGGCTGTCCGTGAGCAGCCAGTGCAGCCGGTAGCAGCCTTCCGCGTCGCCGCGCTCCGTGCGCCGGAGCATTTTCCGGCACCACGCGAGCGACTGCGCGTTTTCCGCCCCGGTCTTTCGCGGGGCGTTTTCGATATGGGCGTTCACCTCGGCCCGGAGCGCCGAAAGCCGCCCGGCCGCATCCTCGACGATCACGCTGTCATGGAGCTGCAAAAAATCCTCCACGTCGTACGGCGCAGCAAAATACGCCGCGCCGTAAAGCCAGACGTCCAGCTCCGTACCGAAAAGCACCGAGCCGTCGTGTCCGGCCTCGCCGTCCGGCAGCAGGAGCAGCGCGTCAAAGTCGCTGTTCTGATTGTTCGAGCCGTCGGCAAACGAGCCGTATACGGCGATGCCGAGCGGACGGTATTTCTCCCGCAGCGCTTCGATGATCTTATCCGCGGTATCCATCAGCACTCAAAGCTCCGGGGCGATATCGATGTTCTCGCCGCGCAGTGCGACTGCCGCGCCGTTCTTCGCCTCGGCGCTCTCGGGGTGCGCGAGCAGCCACTTGTTGCAGGCGGCGAGATATTTGTCCTCCGGCGAGGCGCCGCGCAGCGCGGGCTTTGTCGTATTCGTCCCGCGCGGCAGCGCTACGAGCACGCGGAACCCCTCTTTCTCGTCCGTGTGGCAGGGGGCATAGTGCAGCGTCGTGGCGTACACCTCCACGAGCACCCCGGCGGGGACGCGGAACGCCTTTACCTTCGCGGTATTGAGCATGCCGTCCTCGATCTCGTCCTGCTTGGCGAGCAGAAGGATGAAGTCGCCGAGACCGAGATTGAATTCGCTGTCGCGGTGGTATTCGAGACAGTTGAGCTTCGTGTTGCGCCCCCAGCACATGCCGAGCTGCACCGGCATGCCGCCGAATACGCTCGTCCGATAGTCCGCGAAAGCTTCGCACGCTTCAAGCGCGGCGATGGACGGCTCATACGCCGTGCCGCTCTCCGGCAGGGGGATCTTCTCCATTTCGCGCAGCAGCGCCGCGCTCTCTATACCGGAATATACGCGCCCGTAGCGCGCGAACTCCGCATCGTATACCGAATAGATCTTCATAGCGGCCTCCTGATTTTTTATGGCTCCATCGTATCAGAAAAAGCGCCGCAGGACAAGACGAGACATCCTGCTCCTGCGGCACTTTTTATTGCTTTATTTCTTATTATTATGTTTTTTCGCCGACGACCTGATACATTTCATCGGTCGAGATAACGTCCGTCACGCGAAGATGCCGCGCGAAGATCGCCGCGAGCGCATCGGCCTCCATGAGTCCGTTGGAGACATGGCTCGCCGCGCCGTGGTGGTGCGCGTCGATGGCCGCGCGCGAGCTGCCGTGCGCCACGGTGAGATGCCCGCCGGGGGCGAGCAGCGCGGCAAGGCGCGCCACGAGCCGCTCCGGGTCGGGAAAGTGCGGGAAGGCGTTATAAATGACGATTGCGTCAAAGTTATCGCCGAGCGGCGCGGTCTCCGCGTCGCCGCAGATGAACCTTACGCTCTCCTGGGGGAATTTTTCGCGCGCGATGCGGATCATCTCGGGGGAGATATCCACGGCGGTAACGCTCTCGACGCCCCGGCGCAGATAGTCGCCGATGAGCACGCCCGTGCCGCACGCGATATCCAGCACGCGGCTGCCCGCCGTCACCTTTACATTATCGAGAATGTGGCCGATCTTCTCGTCGCTGCGGACCATACCGGCGTCCCATCCTCCGGCGCGTTCATCGAAGAACGCGATCACATCCTTCTGCTCGATCATCCCTGCGTCCCTGCAAAGAACGTAGCGGTGTCGATCTTCTGGTAGCCGCCGAAGCTGTTCGGGCAGGCGTAGATCTCTTCGGCCAGAGGCTTTCCGAGGAACGCGGTCGTGACGCGGTTCGTCACTTCGGTCATGTCGATATCCTCAAACCGGTCGGGATAGGCGGTCTTCGCGGCGAACCAGGTGTTGATGAGCGCGATCTCGTAGTTGGTATAGTAGGCGTTATAGGCGAGCTGGAGATACGCCTCGCCCTCGCGCCAGGCGCGGCAGGTGTCGAACATGGTCGGATCCTCGGCGTAAAGAGGCTTGATGTTCTTCACGGCGGCGGCGTCAAAGATCATGGCGTCCATATCCTCGCCGAGAGAGACGAATTTCTCGCTCTCGATCGGCTGCGCGCCGTTCGCTCCGAGACCGGAGACAACGTTCTTCATGTTCGCCACGCGGAAGGAGATATAGTCCTGCGCGGTCATAAGGTGGTTCGTCGTGCCCCAGTTGCCGAGACCGCAGATGTAAATGGCAGGTTTATCCTCCTCGGGGATGCCGACAGTGCGCAGCTCGATCTCGGCGCGCTCGGCGGCGATGAAGCCGATGAGCGCCTCCGCCTTCTCGCTCTCGCCAAAAATCGTACCGAGCAGACGCAGGCTCTTGTTGAAGCTCTCGTCAAACACGCTGTCCGGGCCGGTGAGCAGCGTCACGACCGGCACGCCGAGCTGTTCCTGCAGAGCGTTTTCCTTGTCCGCGTCGCCGTAGAGGGAGATGACGATGTCCGGCTCGCAGGTGAGGATCTTCTCGGCCTCGGGACTCTGGGCGTTCGGCCCGCCGACGCCGCAGGAGGGCAGCGACGCGAACACGTCACCGTAGGCGAGCACGTAGGGCCGCGCGACAGAGTCAAACATCTTCGGGCGCTCGGAGAGCGTTTCGTTATCGATGTCCTCCACGCCGCAGAGCAGGGATACGTCACCGATGTAGCTGTAGAGCCGCAGTGCGCCCGCGCCGATGCACACGACCCGCTTATACGAGCCCGGCGTCACGGTGATCTCCCGGCCGATGAGGTCGGTGACGGTGATCTCCGCGCCCTCGGCGGACGTTTCGGCGGGCGCTTCCGTCGCCTCGGCAGGTACTTCCGTGGCCGCCGGGGTCTCGGCCGGAGCCGCGCCGCACGCACACAGCGAAAGGACCATCGCAAGCACGAGCAGCAGGGAAAGGAGCTTAGCTTTCTTCATAGTATTTTCCTCCCAGAATGACTTTCTTTCCGTCTACGGTGATGATGCGCGCGCGGATGTCGAAAACATCCCCGATCACGTCGCTCGTGAGCACGCTCTCGTCTCCGGCATAGCGCACCGCGCCGGAGCGGAGCAGGAAAAACTTATCGCCCAGACACAGCGCCTGATTGAGATCGTGCAGCGAGCTCAGAATGGCGACACCGCGCTGCCGCGCCGCCTTTTTCGCCTCGTCGATGATGAGCTCTTCGTTTGCGATATCGAGATTGCCGGTCGGCTCGTCAAAGATGAGCAGGCGCGGCTCCTGCACGAGCGCGCGGGCGATGGCGATCTTCTGCTTTTCGCCGCCGGAGAGCTCCTCCGCGTTGCGAGCGGCGAGCGGCTCAAGATGCATCTCGGTGAGAATGTGCTCCGCGGCCTCGACATCCTCGCGGCCCGGCTGCATGCCGAAGCGGGAGACTCTCCCGAGCAGGATCGAATCGAACACGCTCAGCGCGCCGAAGTGGATGTGCTGCGGCACATAGGCGACGAGCTTTGCCCTCTCGCGCCGCGGCATTTTCAAAAGATCCTCGCCGTCGAAGCGGATTGAGCCGCTCTCCGGCGCGGCAAGGCCGAGAATACACTGAAAGAGCGTCGTTTTGCCCGCGCCGTTTTTGCCGAGAAGAATGCCGATCTCGCCGTCGTTGAGCGTGAGCGAAACACCCCGGAGCACCGGCTCGGACCGGCGGGAATAGCGGAATACTACATTTTCCAGCTCTAACATTGGCCGTGCTCCTTCCGCGAAAAGATGATCGCAAGGAAGAACGGCGCGCCGAGCAGCGACGTGATTGCGCCGACGGGCAGCGCGCTGCCGCTACCGAGCGAGCGGGAGAGCGCGTCCGCGCAGAGAAGGAGCAGACTCCCCATGAGCGCCGACGCGGGGATGGAAACGCGGTGATCCTGCCCAAGCAGCCGCTTTGCCACATGCGGGCAGATGACGCCGACGAACCCGATGATGCCGAGACTGGATACGCACGCCGCCGTCATCAGCGAGGCGAGCAGCAGCGAGAAAAAGCGCAGGCGCGAAACGTTCACGCCCATGCTGCCCGCGGCGGCATCGCCGCTCAAAAGGGCATTATACCGCCATGCGAGCGCGGAAAATACCGCCAGCCCCGGCGCCGCGGCGCAGAGCATGAGAAGGTCGGTCTTGTATGTCGCGCGGCCGAGATCGCCAAAGTTCCACACGACCGCGGCGGAAAGGCCGACGTCGGTGGCGTAAAACTGCAAAAGCGTCGTCGCCGCCGTCCAGATCGCGCCGACGGCGATGCCCGCAAGCACCACGACGTTCGGCGAGAACGCCTTCACGCGGCAGAGCGCAAGAATAAGCAGAATGGAGAGCGCCGAAAAGAGAAACGCCGTCACGCTCGCGGCGAACGGGTTCACCCCGGCAGTGTAGCTGGTAAGATTGTTGCCCGTGGAGAGAAAGCCCCCGGCAAACACGATGATGGAGAGATTCGCGCCGAACACGGCGGCGTTGGACACGCCCATCGTGGAGGGCGAGGCCATCGCGTTCGAGAGCGTCGTCTGCATGACGAGGCCGGAGACCGAGAGCGCCGCACCGGCGATGAGTGCGGCGAGCACGCGCGGCACGCGGATCGAGCGGAGGATGCGCACGTTGGCGGCGGAGCCTTTTCCGAAAAGGGCGGCGATACCGTCCGAAAGGCTCATACGCGACGCGCCGACGAAAAGGCAGACGAGCGCCATGACGAGCACCGCGAGCGCGAGCGCGGCGATAATATACCGGGCGCGGGATTTTGCTTTCATGGGCATCCGCTCCTTTCTCCTCTCGAATGGCCCCCTTGTGTAAAGGGGGCTGTCGGCGGCATTGCCGTCGACTGGGGGATTGTTGTTGTCGAACAACCCCTCCGTCACAGCTGCGCTGTGCCACCTCCCCTTACACAGGGGAGGCTTTCTGATTATAAAGCCATCCGCCCCCTGGAGGGAAGCCCCCCGGGGGGATAAAATCTTTCCCCTTTTAGCACGGAAAAGAGCCGGTGACGCAATATCACCGGCTCTTTGTCTATGTCTTTATAAATTCTCCTTACGCAAGGAAGCCCTTGAGGATGCGGTCCTCCGCCTCCTCCTCGGTGAGGCCGAGCGTTTCGAGCTTCAAAAGCTGGTCGCCCGCGATGCGGCCGATGGCGGCCTCGTGGATGAGCTGCGCGTCAAGATCGTTTGCGGCGATCTCCGGCACGGAGCGGATCTTCGCCTCGTCCATGATGATGGAGTCACACTGCACATGGCCGAAGCTCTTCGCGTTGCCGACAACGCACGGGCGGAACACCTGCACGGAGTCGTTTTTCGCAACGCTGCGGGAGATCACACGGCCGCGGGAGTTCTCGCCGTTGAGTTCGATGGTCATGTCGGACTCGGCGCGCTGGCTGCCGTGGGTGAGCAGGCGCTCGGTGATGACGACGTCTGCGTCCTTGCCGCAGACGATGCGCGTATCGCGCCGCGTGGAGTCGATGCCGCCGATCTGGCTCATATCCATCTGCATCGACGCGCCCTCTTCAAGATAGGCGATCGTCGTGGGGTTCATAACGTTTCTGCCGTTGCCGTCGCCCTCGCCGTAGTGCTTCTCGACATACTTGACGCGGGCGTTTTTGCCGACGTAGAACGTATGCACGCCGTCGTGCTCGGAGGCGTCCGAGCCGCAGTTATGGATGCCGCAGCCGGCGATGATGACAACGTCCGCGCCCTCGCCGACGTAAAAATCGTTGTACACCGTTTCCCGAAGGCCCGATTCCGTGATGATGACCGGGATGTGGCAGGTGTCCTTGCAGCCGGGGACAAAGCGGATATCGATGCCGGGCTTATCGGTTTTCGTGGTGATGGTGACGTTTTCGGTGTTGACGCGCCCGGCGCAGCCGGAGTCCTTGCGGATATTGAAAGCGCCCTCGGTCTTGCCGTCCTTCATGCCGGCAATGACCTCCAGAAGCGCCGTATCGACGCGGTTGAGCTCGCTCATTTCTTCGCCTCCCCGTAGATGACCGGGCAGCCGCCCGTGGTGCTGTGGACGATATCGGTAAAGACCTCGTCGCGTGTGCCGCGGCGGGCGATCTCTCCCTTGTCGATCACAAGGATCTCGTCCGCCAGCGAGATGATGCGTTCCTGATGGGAAATGATGACCATCGTGCAGTCCTGCCGGGCGTGGATCTCCTCAAACGTTTCCGTAAGGCGCGCAAAGCTCCAGAGGTCGATGCCCGCCTCGGGCTCGTCAAGGATCATGAGCTGCGGCTGCCGGGCGAGGATCGTGGCGATCTCGATGCGCTTTACCTCGCCGCCGGAGAGGGAGGTGTCCACCTCGCGGTCGAGATAATCGGCCGCGCACAGGCCGACCTGCGTGAGATACTTGCACGCCTCGCCCCGCGGCAGGAACTTCTGCCCCGACGCGATCGTCAAAAGGTCCTTCACGCGGATGCCCTTGAAGCGCGGCGGCTGCTGGAAGCCGTAGCCGATGCCGCGGCGCGCGCGTTCGGTGATGGAAAGGCCGGTCACATCCTCGCCGTTCCAGAGAATGCTGCCGCCCGTCGGCGTCACAAGGCCCATGATCGCCTTGGCAAGCGTCGTTTTGCCGCCGCCGTTCGGCCCGGTGAGGACGATGAGCTTTTTGTCCAGGATGGTGAGAGAAATGTCCCGCAGTATCTCGGTGCGTCCCTCCGGCGCGTCCACGGAATAGCGAATATTTTTCAGCTCCAGCATGGATGTGTCTCCTTCTCGGCGCGGATCGCGGAAAACTTGCATCTTATCAGATAAAATGGTATAATATTATGGATTTTCCGCATGCCCGCATAAAATCGTCCCCGCCCGCCGCCGGCGATGCAGGGATAGCACTCGACATTATATAAAGTATTCGCGGGGAATGTCAACCCCGCTCTTCCCGTTCCCGCGCTTTTTCTTCCGGGAACGCCCCGCTTCGCGCGGGGAGAAAGGAGGCTATATGCGAATCAAACCGAAAAACCCGAAGGTCCTCCGCGCCCGGCGCATCATCGTCGGCGGCGTGGCACTCGCGGCGGTGCTGTTCGTGCTGTTCCGCCCGAATTCCGACAGCACTCTCTCCACAGAGGAGAGCGCCCCCATGCCCGAGACCGCCGCGACCCCCGTCCCCGAGGCGGAGGACGCGCAGGGCGATCTCAACTGGCAGTATCCCCCCGGCTGGGTCGATTATTCCGATCTTCCGGATAAAGAGACGCTCGGCGACGAGGAGCAGCCCGGCCTTTCCAACTGGCGGTATCTGCTCGTGAACGGCCTTTCGCAGGAGAACTATCTCCGCAAGGACTATTACCCCGACATGGTCGAGGTCGAAAACGGCTACTTCTTCCAGCGCCGCGCCGCCGACGCGCTCAAGGAGTTTCTCGCCGCGGCGCGCGCACAGGGCTTTACGGTGAGCATTTCGCGCACCTATATGTCCTATCCCGACCAGCGCACGCGCTTCAACGGCATGGCGAGCACGATCTATGACCAGGGCGAGATGTCGCTTGCGGACGCGGAAAAGAAGGTCACGGAGATGGGCTACTACCCCGGCGCGGACGAGCACCAGACCGGCCTTGCCGTCAACTTCGTCGGTGAGAACGCCGAGGCGAAGTTCTCCACGCCCGTGCTGGAATGGATGCGCGAGCACTGCGCGGAATACGGCTTCATCCTGCGCTATCCCGAGGGACGCGAGGAATATACCGGCCGCGAAGCGGAGCCCGGCCACTTCCGCTATGTCGGCGAGGTCGCCGCGGAATACATCATGCGCAAGGGCATCACGCTCGAGGAATTCAAGGATGCCTACGACGAGAGCAAAAACGATCCCTGGGCAAAGAAGGATGGAGAATGAGTGATACAATAGCCGCCGTTGCGACCGGCGGGAGCGTTTCCGCCATCGGCATCGTGCGCGTATCGGGGCCTCTTTCCGCCGCGCTGATGGACGCGCTTTTCCGCCCGGCGGACGGGAAAACCATGTCGCAGCACCGCGACCGGCAGCTCGTTTACGGCACGCTGCTCGACGGGAAGGATCGGACGCTCGATCTCTGTCTCTGCATGCTCTCCCGCGCGCCGCACAGCTACACCGGCGAGGACACCGCGGAGCTTCAGTGCCACGGCTCGCCCGTCGTGCTGCGCGCCGCGCTCGAGGCGCTGTTCGCGCTCGGCGCGCGGCAGGCGGAGGCGGGGGAGTTTACCAAGCGCGCCTTTCTGAACGGGCGCATGGATCTCACGCAGGCGGAGGCCGTCGTTGATATCATCGACGCGGAAACGCCTCTCGCGGCGCGAAACGCCGCCAGTCAGCTCGGCGGGGCAATCTCCCGCCGCACGGAGGAGATCTACCAGAATCTCACGCACATCTGCTCGCACTATCACGCGGTGCTCGACTATCCGGACGAGGACATTCCGCCGTTCACGCTTGTGGAATACGCCGCCGTGCTCGATGCGTCGATCCGCTCGCTTGAAGCGTTGCTCGCCACGTTTTCCCGCGGGCAGTTTCTCGAAAAGGGCGTGCGCACGGCCATTCTGGGCCGTCCGAACGCCGGGAAATCGTCTCTGCTCAACGCGCTGCTCGGCTTTGAGCGCGCCATCGTCACCGATATCCCCGGCACGACGCGCGACACGCTCTCGGAGCGGTGTCTTCTCGGCGGCGTGGCGCTGCGGCTGACCGACACCGCGGGCGTGCGCGAAACATCCGACGCCGTGGAATCGCTCGGCGTGGAGCGCGCCATCGCCGCGGCGGAGGAAGCGCAGCTCGTCATCGCCGTATTCGACCTCTCCCGCCCCTGGGACGCCGAGGACGAAGCGGTGCTCGCCATCGCGGAAAAGACCGCCGTGCGCATCGCCGCGGCGAACAAGAGCGACTGCGCGCCCCGGTGGGACATCTCGCGCCTTTCGGCGCATTTTGACAGCGTCTGCGTCGTTTCGGCCAAGGAAAAGACGGGACTGGACGCGCTCGGCGCGGCAGTCGCGGCGGCGTTCCCGATGCCGGAGGCGGACAGCGGCGAAATACTGACGAACGCGCGTCAGGCGGACGCCGTGCGCCGCGCGCTCGAGTATCTTCGCGCCGCGCGCGAAGCGATGGCGGCGGGCTTCGCGCCCGACGCGGTGCTCACCGAATGCGAGGGCGCGATGGACGCGCTCGGCGCGCTCTCGGGCCGGTCGGTGCGCGAGGATGTGACGCAGGAGATCTTCTCGCGCTTCTGCGTCGGCAAATGATCCTCCTTTGCGAGGCTTTTTCCGCAAACAGAAAATAATCCGTGGAAACGATTTAAAAATTTCATTTTTGGTATTGGTTTTTGTCCGAAACAATGATATAATGCGAAACTGATTTCGGGCATAATGATTTGAAAAGCAAATCCACCCCGGAAATCGTCAGCAATACTAAGAAATTTTATATAGGAGGTTTTCCCATGAGCCACAAGTA
>CAVEPP010000012.1:0-14632 GCA_963617605.1 Alloprevotella sp.
GTTGATGGCGCAGTCGCCCATGGCGAGGAGCTCGTCGCCGCGCTGAAGGATCATGCAGGAGGAGACGAGGTGCGCGCCCGGACGGGTCTTGATGAGCTGCAGCGCGGGGCGGACGGTGTCGGCGGTGGAGTAGGTAGCGCCGCCGAGCAGGGAGTCGGCCACGCCCATCTTCACGAGCATCGTGCCGAAGTAGTTGCCCTTCTTCAGCAGCTCGCGGCATTCTTCGGGCGTCATCTTGCCCTTGCGCAGAGCGACCATCGTATCGACCATCTCGTCCATCTTGTCGTAGGTCAGCGGGTCGATGATCTCAAGGCCTTCGATATCGAAGCCGCCCTTCGCGGCAGCGGCCTTGACCTCTTCCACGTTGCCGACGAGCACCGGGGTGAGGAAGCCGTCCTTCTTCAGGCGGGAAGCCGCCTCAAGGATACGGGCATCGGGACCCTCGGTGAACACGATGCGGCGGGGATTGGCTTTCAAAATGTCGATCAGTTTGTCAAACATGGGGAAAACCTCCGGAAAAACAAATTTTTTAGCATAAATATACTATCACGATTTGCAGAAAAGTCAACCTTTACAAACGGGGAACTCTCTTGTTATAATACAGAAAGTAATCAACGCAAAGGAGCGATCAGCCCCCATGACAAGAGGGTTTTCGGAGACCATGTCCGAGCTGCGGCGCAAGAAGGGCGCATCGCAGCGCACGGCGGCGGCGGATCTCGGCATATCGCAGGCGCTGCTCTCGCACTACGAAAACGGCGCGCGTGAGCCGGGGCTGGACTTTGTCTGCCGGGCGTGCGAGTATTACGGCGTTTCGGCGGACTATCTGCTGGGCCGGACGGACGAGCCGGACGGCGGGACGGCACCGCGGCTGCACGCGCTGGCGGAGGAGCTTCGCGCTCTTGCCGCGCGCGTAGAGAGCACGCACTGATTCTTTTTTGAGGAGTACCCCTATGATCGACCAGAGCCATATCCGGAATTTTTCCATCATCGCGCACATCGACCACGGCAAATCCACGCTGTCCGACCGGCTCATTGAGCTGTGCGGCGCGGTGGAAAAGCGCGAAATGTCCGAGCAGATCCTTGACAACATGGATCTCGAGCGCGAGCGCGGCATCACCATCAAGGCGCGCGCCGTCGGATTGACGTACAAGGCCAAGGACGGCGAGACGTATACGCTCAATCTCATCGACACGCCGGGCCATGTGGACTTCAACTACGAGGTCTCCCGCTCGCTCGCCGCGTGCGAGGGCGCGGTGCTCGTCGTGGACGCCTCGCAGGGCGTGGAGGCGCAGACGCTCGCCAACACCTATCTTGCGCTCGAGCACGATCTTGAGATCCTGCCCGTCATCAACAAGATCGATCTGCCCGCCGCCGACCCGGAGCGCACCAAGACCGAGATCGAGGATATCATCGGCATCCCGGCGATGGACGCGCCGGAGATCTCCGCCAAGAACGGCATCAACGTCGAGGCCGTGCCGGAGTATATCGTAAAGCACGTCCCCGCCCCGAAGGGCGACGCCGCCGCGCCGCTCAAGGCGCTCATCTTCGACAGCCAGTACGACGCCTACCGCGGCGTTATCGTGCTTGTCCGCGTCGTGGACGGCGTGATCCGCAGGGATACGCCCATCCGCCTGATGGCCACGGGCGCGGAGTATAAGGTCCTCGAAGTCGGGCATCTGCGCCCGATGGGGCTGGATCCCTGCGACGAGCTCGCCGCCGGCGACGTCGGCTACTTCACCGCGAGCATCAAAAACGTGGAGGACACCCGCGTCGGCGATACCGTAACGGAGAGCGCACGCCCCTGCGCCGAGGCGCTGCCCGGCTACCGCCCGGCGCGCAGCATGGTATACTGCGGCATTTACACCGAGGATGGCTCCAAGTTCCCCGACCTGCGCGACGCGCTCGACAAGCTCAAGCTCAACGACGCTTCCCTCTCCTACGAGCCGGAAACGTCCATCGCCCTCGGGTACGGCTTCCGCTGCGGCTTCCTCGGCATGCTGCACATGGAGGTCATCCAGGAGCGGCTGGAGCGCGAATTCAACCTTGATCTCGTCACGACGCTCCCCTCGGTCATCTACGAAGTCAAAAAGACCGACGGCACGACGGTGTTCGTCGATAATCCGCATAACTACCCTGACCCGGCATCCATCGCCGAATCGCTCGAGCCGTTCGTCAAGGTGACGATCATCACGCCGAACGAGTTCGTCGGCAACATCATGCCGCTCTGCCAGGAGCGCCGCGGCGTTTACAAGAACATGCAGTATCTCGATCAGCGGCTCGTGGAGATGCATTACGAAATGCCGCTCAACGAGATCATCTATGACTTCTTCGACACGCTCAAGGCCAAGACGAAGGGCTACGCCTCGCTCGACTACGAGCTTTCGGAGTATGTCCCGTCCGATCTCGTGAAGGTCGATATGCTCTTAAACGGCGATCAGGTGGACGCGCTGAGCTTCATCGCCCACCGCGAAAAGGCCTACGGACGCGCGCGCAAGCTGTGCGAAAAGCTGCGCGACAACATCCCCCGTCAGCTCTTTGAGGTGCCCGTGCAGGCGGCCATCGGCGGCAAGATCATCGCGCGCGAAACGGTGCGCGCCATGCGCAAGGACGTTCTCGCCAAGTGCTACGGCGGCGACATCACGCGAAAGAAAAAGCTGCTCGAAAAGCAGAAGGAAGGCAAGAAGAAAATGCGCCAGCTCGGCACGGTGCAGATCCCGACGGAGGCCTTCCTCGCGGTGCTCAAGCTGGACGAATAACGCCATATTTCAGCAAAAGCCGCCCGAACGCGACCGTTCGGGCGGCTTTCGTATACGGATGTTATTCCGCGTTGCTTGCGGCAACGGCTCTTTTGCTCTTAAATGAAAGCATCCAAAATCAGGGAGGCACAAAAGCATACTGAAGGAAAATATCAAAAATCTGCGCAAGTCGAAAGGACTCTCGCAGGAGGAGCTTGCGGCAAAGCTGCACGTGGTGCGCCAGACCGTATCAAAATGGGAGAACGGCCTGTCGGTCCCGGACGCGGCGGAACTGATCTCGTTGGCGGAGGAACTGGATACTTCCGTCGGCGTGCTGCTCGGCGAGACCGTGCCGGAGCATGAGCCGGACGATATGACCGCCCTTTCCGAAAAGCTCGCGGCGATCAATTTGCAGTTGGCCGAGCAAAGCGCGGCCAAAAGGAAGGCTGTCCGGTGGGTGCTCATTTCCCTATGCGCGCTCATCGCCGCCGTGTTCGCGGTGCTCGCGGCGATGAAGAGCCCGTATCTGCTCTGGGACTACGGCGACCCGGAGCTCGCCGCCGCGGGAACGCTCCTGCACGGGTTTGAATTTGTTTTTGTCCGCCTTGCGCCAATCGCATTTCTCGCCGCGGTCGTTGGGATCGTGATGTTCGGGAGAAAGAAGGCGTGAAAACCAAATTGGGAGAGACCCGGCTTGTAGATTTTGTCAGTTTATCTCTCCCTCAGTCAGCGGCTCCGCCGCCGACAGTTCCCTCGTCAGAGGGAGCCTTATTTAAATTGCCTCCCTCTGACGAGGGAGGTGGCAAAACCGAAGGTTTTGACGGAGGGAGAGACATTTTCCCAAAGTCCTCTTTTAAATCTTCTGTTGCCAAAAAGACATCAACGGCGCAGCCCTTGCGGGCCGCGCCGTTGATATTTATCCGGTTTATTTCACGATATAGCAGTAATTTTCCTTGCGGGGCCTGGCCTCCGGATTGGGGGCGGCGGGGTGGCCGATCGCCACGGAGCCGACGCCGCGCCAGTCGCCCTCCACGCCCCAGCGCTTGAGCATTTCGCGGCCCTCGTTCGTCTCGAACATGAACTGCGGCCGGTTGATCCAGCAGGACGCGAGCCCGGCGGCGTATGCGCCGTTGCACAGGTTCGTGAGCACCGCCGCGCCGTCCAGATCGCCGAGCGGGAAGGTGCGCGGCACGAGCACAAGCAGAATGGTGGGCGCGCCGTAGTAGGGATTGGTGTTCTGGGTGAACTTCGCGTTGAGCGCATTGACCGCGGCGACCTCGTCGGGATTCTGCACCGCGATGATAATGGGGCTTTGCCGGTTCATCGCCGTCGGCGCGTTCATACCGGCAGCGAGCACCTTCTGAAGCTCCTCGTCGGTGATCTGCTCGGGCGCGAAAGCGCGGTTTGTGCGGCGCTCGGTAAGGCCGCGCAGCATTTCCTCATTCATGGGTTTGCCCTCCTTGTAGATAATTTTATTTCCGAAAATCAGCCCTGTACGGCCTTTTTCAGCTCTTCGGTGCGGTCGGTCTTTTCCCAGGCGACACCGAGATCCTCGCGTCCCATGTGGCCGTAGGCGGCGAGACGGCGGTAGATCGGCTTGCGCAGGTCAAGATCGCGGATGATGGCAGTCGGGCGCAGGTCAAAGACCTTCTTCACGGCCTTTTCGAGCGTTTCATCGGACACCGTGCCGGTGCCGAACGTCGTGACATTCACGCTCACAGGCTCGGCCACGCCGATGGCGTAAGCAAGCTGCACCTGGCAGCGGCGGGCGAGACCGGCGGCGACGATGTTCTTCGCCACATAGCGCGCGGCATACGCGGCGCTGCGGTCCACCTTCGTCGGGTCCTTGCCGGAGAAAGCGCCGCCGCCGTGGGGCGCGCTGCCGCCGTAGGTATCGACGATGATCTTTCGGCCGGTGAGACCGCTGTCACCCTGCGGGCCGCCGATGACGAAGCGGCCGGTGGGGTTGACGAAGAAGCGGATGTCGCCGCGATTCAGTTCGGCGGGGATCACGGGCAGAGCGACCTCGCGGATCAGATCCTCGCGGATCTGCTCAAGCGAGACATCCGGCGCGTGCTGGGATGAAATAACGACCGTGTCGATGCGCACGGGGCGGTTGTCCTTGTCGTACTCCACGGTGACCTGGGTCTTGCCGTCGGGACGGAGATAGTCGAGCGTGCCGTTCTTGCGAACCTCGGTCAGACGGCGCGCCATTTTGTGCGCGAGAGAGATGGGCAGCGGCATGAGCTCCGGCGTTTCGTCGCAGGCGTAGCCGAACATCATGCCCTGGTCGCCGGCGCCGTTGGCGAGATCGTCGCCCTCGCCGCCCTGCTTGCGCTCATAAGACTCGTTGACGCCCATTGCGATATCGGCGGACTGCTCGTGGATGGACGTGAGCACCGCGCAGGTCTCGCAGTCAAAGCCGAACTTTGCGCGGTCGTAGCCGATGTCGCGCACGACGTCGCGCACGATCTTCGGGATATCGACGTAGCAGCTCGTGGTGATCTCGCCCATGACGAGAACAAGACCGGTCGTGGCGGAGCATTCGCACGCAACGTGGCCGTCGGGGTCCTTTTCGAGAATGGCGTCGAGCACCGCGTCGGAGATCTGGTCGCAGATCTTGTCGGGATGGCCCTCGGTGACGCTTTCGGATGTGAAGAGATAGTTTGCCATGGTGTCCTCCTGAAGTAAAAAAATATCGCCGCGCCTCTGGCCGGGATGATCCCGTGCTTACGGCGGAGCGATAAAAATCTTATCTTTCGACTTCCGCCGACGGATTTGGCACCTTATGCTCACGCACAGGTTGTCGGGCTTCACAGGGCCGTTCCCTCCACCACTCTTGATAAGCCGTATTTGGTTTGGCGATTCAAGAATTCTGCCGGTTTACCCGGCGACTATTGTTCTACCACGTTTTTCGCGCCTTGTCAACGCCGCAGGGCGTACAAAACCAGGGATTTTGTACGCTCCGCGGAGAAATTGGCGTTATGTATAGGATTTATCCACCTGAATGATGCACCGGCAGTCCGGATGACGCTCCTCCACGGCGGCGCGGACCGTTTTGCGCACGTCCTCGTCCGAGAGGCGGAAGCCGAACGGCACGAGCACGTCGAAAACGAGATTCGTCCGATGCTTTCCCGGCACCATGCGGAAATCGTGCAGGCTGAGCACGGGATCGATCCCTCGCAGAAGCTGCACCGTTTCCTCGCGCAGCTCCGCGAGACGCGGATTTTTCGTGTCCACGGGATCCATGTGGATGACAGAGAAGCAGCCGAGCTTGTGATCCAGCTCGCTCATCGCGCGGTCAATCGCCTCGTGCAGCTCATAAATATTCCCCTCGCCGTCCACCTCCGCATGGAGGGAGACGTGGCAGCGGCCGGGGCCGTAGTCATGGATGACAAGGTCGTGGATGGCGAGAATTTCGGGATACGACAGCACGATCTGCCGCACCTTTTCCGCGAGCTCCGCGCTCGGCCGCTGGCCGAGGAGCTGCCCGAGCGTTTCTCTGCCCCCCTCGTATCCGGTTTTGAGCAGCAGTCCCGCAACGACGATGCCGGCGTAAGCGTCGAGATCCAGCAGCGTAAATTTATAAACGAGCAGGCACACGAGCGTGAGCGCCGTGGAGATCGTGTCGTTGAGCGCGTCCGCGCCGGACATCTCCATCGCCGTCGAGCCGATCTTCCGCCCGATCCGCCGGTAAAAGACCGACATATAAATTTTCACGAGAATGGAGAGCACGAGCACCGCCACCGCCGCCCACGTAAACTCCATCGCCTCCGGGTGCAGCAGCTTGCCGATGGCGCCGCGCAGCGCGTCGATCCCGGCATAGAGGATGAGCCCCGCCACGACGAGCCCCATCACATACTCGATCCGCCCGTGGCCGAACGGGTGCTCGAGATCGGGCTTTTTCCCCGACAGGCGGAAGCCGACGAGCGTGAGCGCGCCGCTGCCGACGTCGGAGAGGTTGTTCATCGCGTCCGCTGTGATCGAGACCGACCCGGCGAGCGTGCCGACGGCGAACTTTGCCGCCGCCAGCAGGATATTGAGCACGATGGCGGCCGCCGAGCAGAGCGTGCCGTAAGCGGTGCGGACGCGGGGATCGTCCGTATGGCGGCTGTCTTTGATGAACAGCCGCGCAAGAAGCTCGATCAAAGCGCGCTTCCTCCTTTTAGTTCGATGAGCCTACAGTTGCGTCGGTTGACAAGGGCACACGCGGTTCTGCCGGGCGGAAATGCCCTCATACCGCGTCAAAGCCCTTGAGAATACACAAAGTATTCTCTGCGGACTTTTCCTTGTCTGCGAAGCATTTCCGCTCCGGCAGAACTGCTTCGCATCGGACAGCCTTGGATTTTCGAGGGATTTTTGTTCTTTTGGACGCAGGCGGGCTGACGCCCGCCAAGGAGAAAAGGGCGAAAAGCTCCGAAAAGACTGGCTGTCCGACGTGCGTGCCCTTGTTAACCGACGCTTGGATCGAGGATCCACGAGCCGCCGCCGAACGTCCAGGTCATCTGCGGCACGAAGCGGAGCGTACTGTCGATCTTCTTTTCGGTGAAGAGCGGCGCGTCGTCGCTGTAGGTCTCGGTCTCGATGACGAGCCGGTCGTATACCTTGAGGAAGTTGTCCATGGACTGCCCGTTGTCGGTGCCGGTCGTGAGCACATCGTGCGGCACGCGCGCGCTCAGATGGACGCCCTTATCCTTCATCGTCTTGTCGATCGCGTCGCGCACGGCGATGGAGAAGTTCATGCAGAACGCCTCGCGGTTGAGGCTGGAGGCGATATCGCGGGTATAGGTGACCTCGGCGAGTGGGTGCTCGACGCGGGAGAGGATGATCTCGTCCACACCCATCGCCATAAGGTCGGTGCAAAGCTCTTCGATATACGTGCGCACATCGCGGTTCCAGAGGTCGACCCACCCGCCGGACTCGTCCACATAGGGTGAGCCGGTGCGGTCGCGCAGCGCGACGTCCGGGTTGGCCGAGGCGAGGAGCGTGTCCACCGCGCAGCAGATCTCCGCTGTGATGGTCCACCCCTGCGCCTTGAGCTCGCTCAGATACGCCGTCGGGTCCCAGGTGCTGTTCGCGGCGTTGGACGACGCCGTCGCCACGCCGGACATCCACGCAAGCTTTCCGCTCTCGTCCTTCATTTCGAGCACGAGGCCCTTCACGCCGCTGCGCTCGGCCTCCTTGACCGCCGTTTCCAGCCCGCTGGCGTTCACCTTGGAGAACGGGACATAGTATCCGTTCAGATACTTGAGTCCCGCGCTGCTTGCGAGCGAAACGTTGGTATAATCCGGCTCGGCGACCTGAATGGTGGCCGAGGCATCCCCTGTATAAGGCGCGGGGGCGGAAATGCCCTCCACGGTGTAGCCCTTCCCGTCCTCCTGCAGCATCGGCACGACCATCTCCACGCCGTCGCGGTGGTAGACAACGTACTCCGGCAGCAGCGAGAACGTGAGCAGCAGCGCAAGCAGCACCAGCACGAGGATCGTGAGCAGCACCGGCGAGCCGCTGCGCCCCGCGCCGCGGTGGCCGCGGTATACGCGGTGGCCCTTAACGATCATGGTTTTCGAGCGCGGAGATCATGTTCACGCGGTCGGCATGGCGGCCGCCGAGAAACTCCGTCGTAAGGAAGAGATCGACCATGCGCTTGGCAAGCTCGGGGCCGGTGACGCGACCGCCGAGCGCGCACATGTTCGCGTTGTTGTGCGCGCGGCACATCTCCGCGCTGAAGCAGTCGGACAGCAGCGCACAGCGGATGCCGGGGATCTTGTTCGCCGCGAGCGACATGCCGATGCCCGTGCCGCAGATCAGGATGCCCTTTTCGTACTTCCCTTCGGCAACGCCGCGCGCGGCGCGCTCGGCGTATTCGGGGTAGTTGCAGCTCGCCTCGGAATAGGTACCGATATCCTCAAACTCGACGCCCTTTTCCTTCAGATGCGCCATCAGCTCCTGCTTGAGAGCGTAGCCGCCGTGATCAGATGCAATAACGATCATGATGTGTATATCTCCTTTATTTATTCCAGCGATAGAAATGTGGGCTTTCTCTGCTCGAACACCGTGTAGTACCGAAAGCCGATCGTCCGCAGCAGCTCCGCGCCCTCGCGGATGCCGATGGAGGCGTCCTCCGGCGTGTGGGCATCGCTGCCGAGCGTGATGATCTCGCCGCCGAGATCGTGATAGAGCGCGAGCGCCGAGGCGTTCGGGTAGCTCGTGTGGCCGGTGCGCAGGCCCGAAACGTTGATCTCGATACCGCGCCCCTGCGCGATGAGCGCTTCGTACACTGCGGCGAGCTCGTCGCGGCAATTCTCCGCCGTGATCTCGGCGGCAAAGCCGTCGCGGTGCATATACCGGGAAGTATACCCGATATGCGCCATGGCATCAAAATACGGAAACTCCGTCAGCTCCAGCAGCTCCGCGAGATATTCCCGGTTGAGCTGTGCGCACTGCTCTTCGGACGTGTACGGATACTCATAGAAATCCGGCTTGCCGCGCAGATTGTGCAGCGAGCCAAGAACAAAATCCAGCCCCGGCTCAAGCGCGGCTTCCTTCGCCGCTTCGGGGTCATGGTTCGCTTCGCCGAACTCAATGCCGCAGCGGACGGTGATGCCCTCCACGGGGTTTTCGCGCACATCGGCCCACGCCGCGCGCAGGATGTCCTTCCGCGTCTCCCAGCGCAGATCGCCAAGATCGCCGAAGTCCATGTCGATATGGTCGGTGAAGCACACGGCGCTCATGCCATGGTCCCGCGCCGCCGCCGCCATTTCACGCAGCGGCGTGTGGGAATCCGGCGAGCTCTGGCAGTGGATGTGCTGATCGGTATAGATCATATTTTCTTCTCCTTTTCCGGCGCGCGAAGCGCGCGGGTAAGCGCGGCGCGTCCCGCCGCAAGGCGCTCGTTCCACAGGGCCGCGCACGGCGTTTCCGCCGCAAGCGCCGCCTCCAAAGCGGCGGTCATATCTCCGGTCTCCGCCGCGGCGCGGTACGGCAGACCACATTCCTTCGCAAATGCGGCGATGCGTCCGTCACCGTCGATGCCGAACGCCGGCGTTCCGGCGAGATACGAGAGCGTGAGCGCGTGCAGACGCATCGAGACCGTGAGCCGGGCCGAGGCGAAAAGGCGCGCGAGCGCCGCGGTATCCTCCGGCGCGGCGATGGTCTCCCCGCCGGTCTCCGAGGCCAGCGCGCGGCAGAGTGGCAGATCCTGCCGGACGTTCATAGCGATATACCGCAGCTTCCAGCCGCGCTTTGCGGCGATCTCCGCGGCGGCGCGGGCATATTCTGCCGGAAACGGCGGCGCGCCGCGGCCCCGCCGGGGGCATATAAGAAGGATATCCTCCCGCCGGGCGGGGAAAATGGCCGTTTCGACCGCGCCGTCCGCGCCGAGGATAAGCTCCGGGGCGTTTACGCCGTGCTCCCTCGCCGCGGCAAGACTCTCCCTCTCCCGAAAGACGATCACATCGGCACATTCGTTCAGCGCCGCGGCGCATTTGGCCCAGCCGCGCGGTGAGAGCGGACCGAGCCCCGTGCCGTACAGAAGCGTGCGGCAGCCGCTTCGCTTCCCCTGCCGCAGCAGCGCGAGATAATACGCGAGCGAGCGGCGTGACGTCGCGTCCTGCAATAGATTCCCGCCGCCGAAGACGAGCGCGCGGGCGCTTTTCATCCGGCGCGAAAAGACAGAAAAATTCAGATAATATACGCTGTCAACCGCAAACCGGCGCGCCGTTTCCTTCGGCCGGTGCGAGAGCACCGTGACCGCACATTCCGGCGCGACGGCGCACCCATCGCGCAGAAGGTTTTCGAGCATCAGCTCGTCGCCGCGGTTGCCGCAGCCGTAGGCTCCGGCGATCACGACCTCCCGCCGGGGCGACAGGATCGCGCGGCAGATTTCCTTTTCGCGCCGCGCCATGGCGGAGAGGGAAAATTCTCTTTCCGTCCGGTCATGGAGCGCAGCGCCGAGTTTTTCGCGCAGCGCCGCGTCGCGGGAGAGCGTCAAAATATCCGATGCAAGCGCGTCGGTATCGCCGGGGGCGATGAGAAAACCGTTAACGCCGTTTTCCACAAGCTCCGGCACGCCGCCGACGGCGGTGGCGATGACCGGCACGCGGTATTTTGCCGCGTCGGTGAGCGCGTAGGGGAACGTCTCCGAAAGGGACGTGAGAAGGCAGATATCCAAACTCGCGTAAAGGGCGTCCGTATCATCGAGCCAGCCGGTAAAGTGGACGCGGTCGGAGACGCCGAGATCTTTTGCCAGCGCGCGGAGTTTTCCCTCCTCCGCGCCCGCCCCGGCGAAAATGAGACGAAGCCGCGGCTCTTCCTTCGCGGCGGCAGCAAAGCCGCGCAGCATCGTGGAGAGATCCTTCACCGCGTCGAACCGCGCCGCGGTCCCAGTGAGAACATCGTCCGGCGCGGCGGGGATGCCGTGCGCGGCGAGAAAATCCTCCCGGCACACTTTTGAGCGCGGCGCGTCCATATCCACGCCGTTATAAATGGAAAAGAGCTTCCCGCGCCGGAAACCTCGGGCGGCGTATTTATCGCGCATCGCACGGGAAACGCACACGAGCGCATCCATTCTGCGAAGCGCAAGGGCGTTGAGCGTGCCGAAGATCAGTCGGGCAAAGGGCCGGTGCAGATAGTCGAGCCGGTGATCGCTGTGGACCGTCGAAACGACCGGCACGCCGAGGGACGGCCGGAGCAGCGCCGCCGTCAGGTTGGCGCGGCTGCCGTGGCAGCGGACGAGATCGAACCCGCCGGAGCGGATATATCGCTTCGCCGCTCGAAGCTGCGCGGGAAAGCTCCCGGTGAGCATTTCGCAGGGGATGCCGCGCTCCCGCGCATCGTCGGCGAGCACGCCGCCGCCAAGCGTGAGAAGGTGCGCCTGGCCGGTTTTGTTCAGCTCGCCGAGCAGCCGGAGCACATGGGTGCGCGCGCCTCCGGCGTCGCCGCCGCTGATGAGATGTACGGTTTTCACGGCGGTCCTCCCATGGCCGCGGACAAATTCCGCAGCCTGTTGTCTTGCCCCGCAGGGGCGGACTGTGGTATACTTACATTGAATTAATATTATACCCCATTTCCGAAGGAGTGGCAATACATGACCCAAATATTCCTTGTCCGCCACGGACAGTCCGAGGGCAATCTCTTCCGCCGCGTGCAGGGACAGACCGACGTTGACCTCACCGCCGACGGCAAGGCGCAGCTGCCGTATCTTACGAAGCGCTTTGCCGAAACGCCGCTCGCCGCCGTATATACCAGCCCCCTCCGCCGCGCGGAAGAGACCGCCGCCGCCATCGTGGGCGGACGGGACATTCCCGTTTTTGTGGACAGCCGGCTCATTGAAATGAGCTTCGGCGCGTGGGAGATGCGGCCCTGGGGCGAGGTGAATCTCGAATCGCCGGAGCTCAAGCGTGCGTTTCTCCACGATCCCGACCGCTGGCACGTGCCGGGCAGTGAAGCGCACGCCGCGGTGCAGGAGCGCATGCTCGCCGCCATGACGGACATTGCCCGCGCAAACGACGGGAAGACCGTCGCCGTCGCGTGCCACGGCATGGCGATCCGCGCCTTTTTAGCGCGTATTCTCGGTGTGCCGAGCGAGCGCATTTCCGAGGATGTCCCGCTCGTGAACAACACATCCGTAACGCTGCTGCGCTTTGAAAACGACACGTTCTCCGTCGTCTATGTGAACGACACGACGCACCTTCCCGCGCCGCCGTACACGCCCTTCCGGGAAAACGGAGAGGCGGGCGGCCCTCGCTGCTACGATCTGCGCTACCGCCCGTTCGATCTTGCGTCCGGGCAGGAGCGCTACATTGTCTGCTACCGCGACGCCTGGCGCGGCGCCCACGGCACGACCGAGGGGTTCGATGCTTCGGCGTGCTGGCTCAGCGCTCAGTTCCACAGCGCCGAAGCGCCGGGATGCATCACCGAGGCGCTGCTCGAAAACGAATTTGCCGGGATCCTCTCGCTCGACGAGCGCCGGGGCCGTGAGCGCGGCATCGGCTGGATCGCGTTTTTGTACGTTGTGCCGGAGCTGCGCGGCCACCACTGCGGCATCCAGCTTGTCGGCACCGCGGCAATACGTTTCCGCCAGCTCGGGCGGCGGGTCATGCGTCTCACCGTCGCACCGGAGAACCCCGCGCTCGGATTTTACGAAAAGGCAGGTTTTGTGCGCGTCGGCACGGAGGCCGGGGCGCTCGGAGACCTCTTGGTGATGGAATGGACTTTGTAACGCATTTTTACGAAAATCCCGCTTACCCTAACAATACGTATACCGTTGCGCACCCGGCGTTTGACGATCATTCGCGCATCATCGCCGTATCGGACATCCACGGAAATCTCCCGTATTTCCGCGGTCTCGTGGAAAAGCTCCATCTGCGCGCGGACGACTCGCTCGTGCTGCTCGGCGATCTGGTGGAAAAGGGGCCGGGGAGCCTCGCCACGCTCCGGTACGCCATGGCGCTGCGGGAAAAGTGCAGGGTGTACCCGGTGCTCGGCAACTGCGATTTCTGGCATCTCTGGGTGGACGGATGCAGCGAGGAATGGGACACGCGAACGCTCGCCCATCTTCTGCGCCAGAAGGCGACGGCGCGCAGCGGTCTCATTCTCGAAATGTGCGCCGAGCTCGGCGCAGAGCTTTCGGAAGACTGCGATCTCGCCGCGCTCAAAGCGCAGCTGCGCGAGGCGTTCGCGCCGGAATTTGATTATCTCCGCTCGATGCCGTTCGCGCTGGAGAGCGACAAATACATCTTTGTCCACGGCGGCATCCCCCACGGCGAAACGCTCGAGAGCGCCGGGCCATGGCGCTGCATGAAAATCAACAGCTTTTACGCCGCCCGCCCGCACTTCAAGAAATGGGTCATCACCGGCCACACGCCGGTATGCCTGTACGGGACGAACACCATCTCCGCCGTGCCGATCGTCGATCCGGCCTGCCGCGTTGCGAGCATCGACGGCGGATGCGTCCTCAAGGACGACGGGCAGCTCAACGCGCTCATCATCCGCCGCGGGAAGTTCACGAGCGAATGGTACGACCCGTTCCCGCTCGGCCGCGCGCTCGATCCGCAGAAAAAAGGTACGCGCTCAGCGTACATCCGCTGGGGCGACAACGCTGTCACCCCTCTTGAGCTTGGGCGCGAATGGTGCCGCATCCGGCACATCCGCACGGGGTACGTCATGGACGTGCCGACCGATTTTCTCTACGAGGCAAAGGGCGAGCTACGCGTGAACGATGTGACCGATTACCGCCCCGCCATCGCGCCAGGCGACATCGTCAGCATCGTGCGCGAGACCGACCGCGGGTACTGGATCAAGAAAAACGGCGTGACCGGCTGGTATTCCGGGCGCATCGAGCGCCTGTAAGCCCCATAAGAAAGGAGCCATCCATAATGTATCTTTCGGATTACCTTGTATTCATTCTCGCTCTGCTCGCGTGCATGGTATTTTCGATGATCGCAAGCAGCAAGGTGAAGAGCGCATACTCGACGTACAGCCGTCTGCCCTGCCGCAGCGGTCTCTCCGGGCGCGACGCCGCCGAGCGGCTGCTGCGCATGAACGGCGTGTATGACATCGCTCTCGGCCGCGTTTCCGGCGAGCTGACTGACCACTACGCCCCGAACCAGAGCATCGTGAATCTCTCCACGAGCACCGCGGACAGCCGCTCCGTCGCCGCCGTTGCGGTCGCCGCGCACGAGATCGGCCACGTGATGCAGAACAAGGAGGGCTACGGCCCCTACCGCGTGCGCACGGCGCTCGTGCCGGTCGTGAATTTCGGCTCGCGGCTCGCCATGCCGCTCGTGCTCATCGGCATCCTGCTCGACAGCTACGTCCGCACGGCGAACCCCGATACGGGCTTCTATGTCGCCATGGTCGGCGTCGTGCTCTACGGCGGATCGTTCCTCTTCTCGCTC
>CAVEPP010000013.1:0-14151 GCA_963617605.1 Alloprevotella sp.
TTACCGCCCCAGCGCTTCTCGGCCCGCAGCTTCAGCTCAACGTCGGCGGTACGGCTCGAAAGGTCGTTAAAATTCTCATCAACGTGGATGGCACGGCGAAGACTGTGACGGCCATAAAATACAAAACATAATTTTTAGGAGGGCAAGAACATGATGAACGGCATTGATATCGCAGACCACCAGAGAGAAATCGACCTCTCGAAAGTCCCCTGCGACTTCGCTATCTGCAAAGCCACGGGCGGCACGGGCTATGTTTCCCCGGACTTCAAGCGCCAGGTCGAACAGGCGCTTGCGGAGGGTAAGTGCGCGGGCGCTTACCACTTCGCCCTCGACGGCTTCCCCGTCACCACGCCGGAAAGAGAAGCGCAGCATTTTCTCAACGTTGTTGAGCCTTATATCGGCAAGGTCATCCTTGCGCTCGACTGGGAGGCGAAGGCCGTGAAGCTCGGCCCCGATTGGGCCAAGCGCTGGCTGGACTACGTTTTCAAGAAAACCGGCATCCGCGCTGTGATCTACATGAGCAAGGGCACGGCTGCGGCTAAAGAGTGGGCCGAAGTTGCAAAGAATCACCCTCTCTGGGTGGCGCAGTACGCGATCTCGACCGACAAAAACTATCAGCCGGGCTATACGCCCGTCCGCGGCTATCTCTCCGATCCTCCCGGTGAGAAGAGCGTCGGGCCGTGGGGCGAAAACATCACCATCCGTCAGTACACGTCTATGGGCTTCCTCGAAGGCTGGAGCCGCCGCCTTGACCTGAACATCGCCTACCTTGACGGCGATGGATGGGACAAGCTGTGCGGCAAAGCTGCTCCCGCAGAGCCGGAGACCCCGGCGGAAACGCCGACTGTTGACGAGCTGGCGCAGGAAGTGCTTACCGGAAAATGGGGGAATGGCGGTGAGCGCAAGCAGCGCCTTGAAGCTGCCGGGCACGATTACGACGCAGTGCAGCGCCGCGTGAATGAGATTCTTTCCGGCAAAGCACCGGGCGAGCCGACCACGCCGCCGACGTCCGAGGAGCTGACCGCCGCCGAGATCGACGCGCTTGCCCGCGCGGTCATCCGCGGTGACTACTGCAACGGCGTTACCCGCCGCGCGAAGCTCGGCAGCAAGTACGCCGCCGTGCAGAAGAGAGTGAACGAGATCGACGCGGAGCGGCGGAAATGAAAAACGCCGGAAGTCTGATGCAAACCGTTTTACGGGGGAAATAACATTATGGCAAATTCCAATAACACACCACTTTTCGGTTCCGGAACGGACAGCGCAAAACGAGCGGCCAATGATTCGGCATACGGTTCTTTCCTCGGCGCCGTGAATGGCGCAAAAGGTAGTACGTCTCCGTCACAGCAAGCAATTGACGATCTCCGCGGGTTGACACCGCAGGATTACCTTAACGCGCTCGGCCCGTTCGGGAAAACCTCCGGAGGGAGCAACCAGTATCCCGATGCCAACAGCTCTTCCCTGCAGGGAACAATAGACCCCGACCGTTTCAGCAATTCCGGAGGAGGCAATACTTCACCGAACACATTTCAAGACCCGACAACCGGCGACGCAAATGGCAGCGGAGACGGCGGCAGATATTACTATCCGTCTCAGCCTGCCACACCAAAAGCGCAGTACGAAGCGCCGACGCTTCCTTCCGCGTCGTCACAGGCGGACTATATCAAATCGATGTACGAAGCAAGCCAAAAGGCGCAGGAAGAGGCGCTTCGGTCAGCGTATGAGAAAAACACCGGCGCTCTGGACTATCAGCAGAGCAGACTTGCCCCGACGTATGACGCCGCGGCGAACAACGCCGGAGCGCAGGCAGCGATCCAGCGGGCAAATTTCAACGAGAGTGCCAACGCCTCCGGTCTGAATACCGGAGCCGGAAGCCAAGCCGAGCTTTCCATGCGCAATGCGGAGGCGGCGAACATTTCCGCCATACGCAGGGCGCAGGCGGACGCGCAGGCCGAGCTGGATTACCAGAGAAGCCAGCTTACGCTGGAATACCAGAACGCGATCCGCGAGGCCATCGCAAAGAATGAGCTGGAGAAGGCGCAGGCGCTTTACGAGGAAGCCAAGCGCGTGGACGAATCGCTCGTTTCCACGGGAATCAACCAGGCAAATCTCAACTGGCAGATCTGGAAATACAACAACAGTTGACGGAGGGCGGTTATGGCAAACGGCAGTTTTTTTCAAAACGCTGTAGAAAAAGCAAATAAAAAATCCACGACCGCCGTCGAACGTCTGGCGAAAGCGTACAACGACAATACGCAGAGCGGCAGCGCATCCGCCGTTGAAACGCCTGTTCTGGACAACGCCGTAAAACAGGGTTCAAAACAGGCGTTCTCCCCGGCGTCCAGTCTTGAGGAGTTCATGGGCGTCGTACCATACACGGACGAAAACACGATCGCCGAAAACGAATGGAAGCGCATGGGCGTGGACAACGCGCAGGACTATGCGAAGATCCGCACGGACTACGCCTCCCGCGGTCTCAAAAGCGGCGTTGTCGGCGCAAGCAGAGACATCGTCAACTACCTCTATAACCTCTACCAGCAGGCAAAGAACAACATTGCCAAGGGAAATCAGTATGCCACCGGCGACGAGCTTCTCTATCAGGACGTTCTGAAAAAGACCGGCGAGGAATACAAGGACACCCCTTTGGAAAAGGCCGTGCATTGGGGCGAGGCTTACGATCAGGAATCCGAGCGGATCGCGCAGGAGCTCGGTGTGAACGAAGAAGCCCGGAAAGACTACCAGTTCAACCAGGCGCTCGGACGCATGGCTCCGGCGATCGCGGTTTCCATGACCGGCAACCTTGCAGGCGCCGGGTTCACCGCTCTCGGCGCGGCAGAGGCAGCGAAGGGCGCTTACGCCGTCGGACGGTTTTTGTCCTCTGCCGCTACGTTTACTTCCGCTGCGGGCGGCGCTTACGAGGACGCCAAGGCGCACGGCATCGACGACGATCAGGCCATGACCTACGCCGCGGCCGTGGGAGCGATCGAGCTTGCAGCGGAGGCTTTTTCTTCCGGTCTCGGCAAAATCGGCGGGAAAAAGATCGGCACGGGCGGCTTTACGGACGATTTCATAGAGGGTCTTGCGAAGAAGGTTTCCTCCGACCAGAACGTACAGAACGCCATCATCTACGTTGGCGGCGTAGTCGGCGAGGGCTTTGAAGAGTGGCTTTCTGAATGGGGTGACTACGCAGCCAACCGTCTGCTTGTCGGATACGACGACAGAACGCTGAAGGACGTATGGGGGGACTCCAAGGAATCGTTCTATCAGGGCGCTATGATGTCCTCTCTGCTGAACATTACGCAGCTCATACGGCAGGGCACCCCGCCAAAGGATGCGATAAAGCAGGGCGTGGACGAGACGGCGGCAGAGGCCGGCATCTCCCCCACGGAACAGGTATCACCGGCAGCGCAGGCCATGGCGAGAGCGGCGACGCAAAATTCCGTGCAGGAGACCGCTCCGGCGCAGACGGAGGTTTCCCCTGCGGCGCAGACGATGGCGGATGTGCTTACCGGGAAGAATGCCAATATGGAGAACCCGTATTCCTCGGGAGATTATTCCTCCACATATACCGCCGCGGACGGCGCGACAATACGGAAAGATGCAAAGACATTCCGCAATGTCGTTGCCGGTATTGATACGTCCGTCAAGGATTTCTTTTCCCGCTGGAAGAACGGTAGAAAATCGCATCTTGGTGAGAAGTTGGAAAAGCTCTATCTCGGAAAGGTGACAGACGCCGCACGGCAGAGGATCAGCGAGTTGCTCGGGTATGATGTTACGTCGGAGAACTACATCATAACCAGCGACGGCGTAAAACACGTTTTCGATCAGCACGGCGACGCCGGGAAAGAAACCGCACGCGGAAACATTCCGCTTACCGATGACATTATAGAAAAACTGCCCGAAGTTCTTGCGAACCCGGACAGCATTGATCTCGGTCATCAGGAATCCCGCGGGGACAGAAACGGCATAGTTTTCCAGAAAGCATTCCCCAACGGCACCATTGTGTATATTCAGTTTGACAACAGCGGGCGCGGGACGATTGAAGGAAAGACCATATATGCAAAAAAAGCGGCTACCTCTTCGGGGGTGAATGCCGATGCATCGGCCAACACCTTTACGTCCGAAACGACCGAACCCGTAGCCGCAACAGGGACTGACCGACCGGCTCAGTTTGGCCGGGATCTCCCTGCAACAGGAAGTTCGTCCGGCAATGTACAAGCCCTGCCGAGTACGTCCGAAACGACAACTACAATCCCTGTTGGCAATCAAAATGTATCACAAGCAACGGCGAATGTCAACACGGAAGGCGTCGAAACGCGGCTTTCGCAGACCGCAGAGACGGTGCGCGACGCCGGTATCACGCCGGATGCGGTGAAACAGGATATCAACACCGGCATTGAAAACGGCAAGTATCGGTATATCCCGGAATCCAACGCCGACGCGGTGGCCTCTGCACGCGCCAGCATCAAAGAAAACGGATACGATTCCGTGCTGCGAAGCTGGACGGCGGAGGTAGCACGCGGAAAAACGAGCAACGATCTTTTTGCCACCGGCGCTGTTCTCTATAACGAGGCGATCCAGTCCGGCAATACGAAACTCGCGCTGGACATTCTCACCGACTACCAGATGCTCGGCACGAACACCGCGCAGGGCTTGCAGGCGGCAAGCATTATCAAGAACCTTTCCCCGGACGGTCGGCTTTATATCATGCAGCAGGACGTGAAAAAGCTGAACGACAGCCTTAGCGAAACTGCCAAGCGAAAAGCCGCTCCGAAAACGAAAGACGCCGACGTTACAGCAACAGTCCGCGAAGCAAAAACCACCGCAGCGAAAAAAACTGCCGAAAAGATCGCCGTTGACGAAAAGTACAACGATATGATCTTTACCTTTGAGTACGGGCAGGAGGCCACGGATCAGCTCGAACGGTACGTCCGCAACGAGGCAAGACGGCAGATGTTGCCAAACAAAACCGCGCCTACCGCGATGGAAAGCCTTGTTGGAAGCATCAAGCGGTTTGCACGGCAGAAGTTCCTTGACGGGAAGAAGAAGGCAAGCCCGACTTCTCTTGATCTTCTGACGGAGTATGTACAGAATCAGGCGTTCTTTGATGAGGTATGGCATAACGCGCAGAAAACATTCGACAATCTGAATGACACTGCAACGCGCGAATATGCCGGGCGCTTTACAAAGGACGGCATCCTTGACAACTCAAAGAACAACAAGTTTTTGCAGCAGGCGGTATACGAGAGTGCGATAGCCAGCGATGAAACTGCGGCAATGATTGCAAAACAAGCGCAGCTCATGCCGCCGGAAAAGATTGCAGAAAGCCTCGCAAATGATCTCATTGCCAAGACCGGCGCAACCGGCGATATCGACAGAAAAATCCGCAACGCTACGGCAACGTACGTAACCCGCATCGTTGAGAAGAACGCCGGTAAAACATCTTCCGGGAAGATCGTAAAAGGCGGCGTAGCAGAGCTTGGACAGACGTTCCGTGAGATCGCATCCCAGCCGAATGCGACAAAGGAGCAGATTCGGCAAGACCTTGCCGATCAGCTCGCCATGCGATATGCAGTATCGCCAGAGACGGCAAAGCGGATTTCCGATACCGTTATGGCGGAGTATGATACGCAGCTTCACGAAGCAATGACCGCAGAAGTCAAAAAGCGTTTTGCGCCGAAAGATGTGAACAAGACCGGCGAAAAGGCAGTCGTTGACAAGATCATTGAAGCGGTGAATCTCGGCACATTCGACACGGAGTATGCGAGCGCGGCAGCGGAAAAGCTGTTCGGGAGCGGCGATGTCCGCATAGACCCGGAGCTTGCGGACGCATTTATCAACGCCAAGGACGCCGCGGCGAGAGACGCCGCCGTTACCGCCATTCAGCAGGACATTGCATCGCAGATCCCCGCCTCCTTTGCGGAGAAGTGGCGTGCGCTCCGATATCTGAACATGCTAGGCAACGTGAAAACGCAGGTGCGAAACCTCCTTGGCAACACGGCCATGATGGGTTTGACCGGCGCGAAAAACACGATGCTCACCGGGGTTGAATACCTCGCGAACAAGCTCTCCGGCGGGAAATACGAACGCAATACGGCGTTCGGTGTTCGTGATTACCTGGACGCGGCCAAGAAGTACTATTCAACCGTAAACGACTACGTCAATGGCGATTCCAAATACATGGAATCGAATCTGAACGATTCGTTCTCCCGCGGCATACAGGACGCGCGGCAGATCTTCGGCTTCAAGCCACTGGAAGCGTACCGCAAGGCTACCCAATGGGCAATGACGCAGGGCGACGTGCTGTTCATCCGTCCGCAGTTCGCGCGGTCTCTCTCCGGGTATCTCAAGGCGCGGGGCATGGACGCGAACACGTTTACGCAGATCGTGAACGGCGACATACAGGCCACAACGGAACAGCAGAATCTGATCCACAATGCCACGGAATACGCCGCGCGGGAAGCGCAGGAAGCTACCTTCCACGACAGCAACGCGATTTCCGACGCGGTATCCAAAGTTGGCAAGGGCTGGCCTGCGCCCGTCCGCGCGATCTTTGAGGGTATCCTTCCGTTCCGAAAGACCCCGGCCAATGTCCTTGTGCGAGCGGAGGAATATTCTCCGCTCGGCGTTGTCAACACGGCGGTGAATGCGTATCAGGCAGCAAAGGGGCTGAACGGGAAAACGGCGGCGGATGTTATCAATTCTTTCTCCAAGACCGCTACCGGCACTTCCCTTTTCGCGCTCGGCGCGCTGCTTGCGAAGGCCGGACTTGCCCGAGGTGCAGAGGACGACGAGGAGCAAGCCGCCTTTGACAAAATGCAGGGCAAGCAGGACTTTTCCGTTGTTCTGCCGGATGGGTCGAGCTACACCATCGACTGGCTCTCCCCGGCTTCCGTGCCGTTCTTCATGGGCGTCGCCTTTTCGGACGCCATGGCGGACGGAGATATCACCATCGGCGAATTTCTCAAAGCGATCGACACTCTTACCGAGCCAATGATCGACATGTCCATGCTTCAGGGCGTGAATGATGCGCTGGATCAGATCAAGTACGCCGACAATGCGCTTGTCAATTTTGCCTTGAACCAAATGGTCAACTATGCGTCGCAGGGCATCGGAAACAGCTTATTCGGGCAGATTGAGCGAATCACGGAAAAAAACCGGGAAACGACCTACACTGAATCCGATACTCCGGAAGGTCGGACGTGGGAAAGAACACTCGGGAAAGTTCTGAATAAGATTCCCGGTATTGAGTATAACCAGGTGGAATATGTGGACGCCTGGGGGCGGACGCAGAGCAATGGCAGCGTTGTGGAGCGCGCATTCTCCAACCTTCTTTCCCCCGGCTACATCGGGAAGAACCGCAGCACAGAGGTAGACAACGAACTTCAGCGGCTCTACGACGCCGGGCAAACGAATGTTTTTCCGTCCCGCATTTCTATGACGGACACCGTCGGCGTATACCGGGACGACGGGCGCAAGCTTGAAGATCGCCGTCTTACCAAGGACGAATATGTTCAGTATCAGAAGGTCATGGGGCAAACTTCTCTGGAGCTTGTGAAAGACCTTATGAAATCCCCGGTGTATCAGGGCATGAGCGACGAGGCGAAAGCCGCGGCCATTTCAGAAATTTACGGCTACGCCAAACGGATGGCGGCGATGGCTGTGGAGCCGAGCGCGAAGTACGGCGAAAAGACCGATGTTTCCAAGCTCTCCAACCCCGCGGCGTACTACGCAACAAACGCCTCGTTCAACACCGCATCCAAGGACAGCGAGAACCGGAACTATGGAGAGCTGGATTTTCTCACGGCCTCGTTCAGCCGCCTGCCCAAAGATGTGCAGGATGCCGTTACGGATGGAAACGCCGGGTTCTCAAAGCTGCTTGACGCCAGGGAGAACGGCTATACCGCCCGGCAGTACTACAACGTTTACGACACCGTAAAGGCGCTCACTCCGGCAGACGGGTATACCAACGTTGCCACATGGCAGAAGATCGACGCAGTGTGCTCCATGAACGTGTCCGACAAGGAGAAGGATTACTTTGTCGGGAACTACTTCACCGACGGCGCATACAGCCGGTATCAGTCGGCGCGAGAAGCCGGGTATTCCCCGTATTCCGTTTCCGTTGCATATCAGACGTACCAGCTTTCCGAGGGCGTGGACAAGAACGGCGACGGCAAGGCCGATTCCGGCACGAAGAAGGCGGCGTTTATCTCCGCGATGATGGCGCAGGGCGCAAGCAAATCCAGCGCTGAATGGCTGTACAAGCTGTTCAGTTCCAATAAATAAAGGAGGACACCATGGAGCTCTTAAAGGTCTTTATCTCCGCCTGCGGAGGGGCGGCGGTCACGGGCATTTTTGCTCTGATCGCCTCTGACCGGGCGAAACGAAAGGAGCGGGACGACGCGGACAGGGAAATTGTCAGAAAGCTCGATGCGCTTTCCAAAAAGCTGGACAAGCACATCGAGGAGGACACAAACCGCTGGGCGGACAACGCACGAAGCCGGGTATTGGCTTTCGGCGACGAAGTGCGGCGGCACATACCGCACACGAAGGAGGCGTGGGATGACATTCTTCGGGACATAGACCAATACGAAGATTTCTGCGCCAATCATCCAAACTACGAAAACAACCGCGCTGCCGCTACCATTTCACATTTGAAGAAGGTTTATAAAGACCACATCAAAAATAACGATTTTTTAATTTGAAAGGATAACAATCATGGAAAACATTCTCGGCTTTATTCCCTGCCCGGCCATCGTGGTCATCGTCTACGCTATCGGCGCGTTTGTAAAGAACGTTAACGCCATCGACGACAAGTGGATCCCCTGCATCTGCGGCATTGTCGGCGCCCCCCTCGGCCTTCTGGCCATGCGCATTGTGCCGGATTTCGGCGCGTCTGATCCGCTCACGGCTGTCGCCATTGGCATCGCTTCCGGTCTCGCCGCTACCGGCGTCAACCAGATCATCAAGCAGCAGGCTAAAACCAACACAAAATGACGCTTGCCAGCGAGATCATCACCGCGCAGAAGAAGAAAATCCGAACGCTGTACCTTGTGACGCTTTTCGCGTGTGCCACCGCAGGGACGCTCATAGTAAGGGGCATCCATGAACATAAGGACAGATTTCACCGCGCCGGAGGTTGAATACTTCCGGGAGCAATGCAACTTCACCCGGCAGCAGAGAGCGATCTTCAATCTTCGCGTGAGCGATCATTCGATCATCGAAATATGCGACCTTCTCCACATCTCCGAGGCAACGGCGGGGAGAGAGATACAAAAAATCAAACACAAGATCGTGAGGGTTTTGTGAGCGTTTTCCGAGGGTTAACTGATAGGTTGACCCTCGTTTTTTCTGCGATGATTTCCTTAGACGCCGGAGCGCTACGGCGGAAATTTTCAAGGAGGAATCATCAATGGAATACGCATCCAAAGCTACGGGCGGGGCCGGGCTGGGCCTCGGCATCGCGGGTACCGCGCTCGGACTGCTCAACGGCGGTCTCGGCAATCTCTTTGGCGGTCTCGGCAATAACGGCATGGCGGCTACGGCTGCTGCTGCGGCTCCGGCTATCGCCGGGCTCGCGGCGGGCATGGCCGCGAAGAACAGCGGCGGGGACGACGCTTGTGTCTCCCGCTATGAGCTGAACCAGACGCAGACCATCGCGCAGAAGGACATGGAGATCGCCTACTGGCGCGGACAGGACGAGACGAACCGCAAGATCTCGGACGCCTACGCGAAGCTCGAAAGCCGCATTCTCGGCCTTGCCAGCGAGGTTCGCGCGAACAAGGAAGAGCAGAACGGCATCAATCTCCAGCAGGCCGTATACAACGGCACGAACACCGCTGCCGTCGGCTGCATCCAGGCACAGGTCGCGCAGCTTCAGGGGCTGACGAAGCTCGTTGTCCCGAACAGCTCTTGCTGCCCGGGCTGGGGCGAAGTGACCGTCAAACCGGCAACCACGACCACGACCACCTGACCCACGCCGGGCGGGGGAGGTGATATTCCCTCCCCTGCCTGATCTTATGAGGAGGATCCAACTATGGTTTCGTATATAGAATTGCAGACGCGCCTTTCGCGGTTCGTGGACGCGGAGATGCTGCCGCACATGACCGGCGGGAAGAAGATCCTGCTCGGCGGGTACACAGCGCTCGCCACGAAGAACGCCGCCGGGGTACTGCAGGCGGCAAAGGACAAGCCCCTTGTCGCAATGACCGGCGCGGTGTCCGAGGAAGGCGTCGATGTGGACGCGCTCTTCTCGGCGGTAAGCCCGTACATCAATGAGCCGGTGATGATCTCGTTCCCGATCGTTGGGGACTTCCGGTTTGACCGGGGCGACTTCGAGAAACTTTACCGATATCTGAGAGGAGAACTGTAAAATGCAGAAGATCAAATGTCTTGTGAAGGATATGCACTGCGAGCTGGACGCTGCGGAGCACTACGCCAAGCACGCGCTGCGCAACCGCGATGAGGACAAAGAGCTCGGCGACGTATATCTTCGGATCGCACGGCAGGAGCTGGAGCATTGCGAGATGTTCCACGCGCAGGCCGTCCGGCTCATCCGGGACTACGCAAAGGAGCCGCCTGAGGGTATGAAGGCCATTTGGGAATATGAGCATGACAGGATCATGGAGCGTGAAGCGAAGGTCCGCACGATGCTCGATATGTACAACAGCATGAAATAAGAAAAAGCTCCCGGCTGGGAGCTTTTTCTTTTTATTCTTTTTCGTGCCGTCTTTGTCTGTGGCGGCGGAAGGTACGGATTACGATAACGACAACAAGAACCGCGGCGACGGCAAGGCACACGAGAGAAAACACCGTACCGAAGTTCCATTGACCGCGGTAAAACCCGATATCCGTACAATGAAGATCCATTGTTACCGCCCACGCGGTCACGAGCAGAACGAAGACGGCAAGGAAGAGCGTCACGGAACGTAGGTAGCCGATCTCTTTCGCAGAGGATTCGCACCTTGCTTTCCAGTGGGCTGCGTCCTGCTGGGCAAGGTCGGTAGCCGAGCGGGATTTGTCAACGATGATCCCGCATATATCGTCAATGGAGACATTCAGTTCGCGCGAAATGCGGATGACCGTGTCTATACTAAGATTTGCAGATTTGGTAGAAAAAGCATATTGCACGGCTTCTGGGGTCATGCCGATGCTCTCGGCAATATCCGGGAAAGTTCGTGTCCCTTTGGCTTCTTTCCATCGCTCCTTCAGGATCATCACTTCATCACTCATGGAACCCGTCCTTTCGTTATTTTCAGGTTGATCCGGAATATATTCCATCGATTTTCGTTATATTCCGGGTTTCCCTTAAGCCGCTGACTTTACGTTTTTTCCAGCGTCCGCCACGATAAGGGCACAGACGAAGAGCGGGGTACACGCTCGGCGGCTGTAGTCCGGGGCTGCCGGTGGCACGACAGCTCCGGGCGTTTTCACCACCAATATACCACTTCTTCCTCGGCGCGGCGCAAAAATTGTAAAACTTTGTTGAAATATACAATGGTATAGCAAAAAATACAACATAATGACAAGGAGGGGCAAGGTGGAGGAGCTCAAAGACGCGATCATTCAGATCTTGGAGACGGCAACAGCGGAGGAATTGAAGATCATTTACCTGTTTATCTCGCGCATGGCAGCATGAAAAGAACGCAGCTCGGCATATATCGGGCTGCGTTCTTTGTTTAACACTCTGTGCCGCATTTTTCGCGGCGAGCCGTATGTTTCCCCTGCCTGCCGTTGGGAGGCATACAGGCGGCTTTTCGCGCGACGTACCGGCCATACGTCATACCTGCTGCGTTGGCTTCCCGCGTGATCACCGATAGCGGGGACGGCTCGGCGATTTTCGGCTTTGTCTCGGTTTTCCGTGCCTGCCGCTTGCGTTCCGCCGAGGCTTCCCGTTCCGCCGTTTTTCGGCACTTCGGTGAGCAGTATTTCCGATACCCTCCGTCGAGGACGAACGTGCAGCCGCATATCGGGCAGATCTTTTCGCCGGTTATGTGGAACATGGGTCAGCCTCCTTTCTCGTCGTAGTACACCGGTTCGGTTTTGTCACGATCGGCGTCATACCGGAAATAACCGCCAATCTCGACCGCGTCGTACACGTCCTGCGTGACGTAAAAGGTCTCCGTAATCCATTCGTCGTCCTGTACGGCCTTGATGCTGATTGCGTACTGGTCTGGGTATTTCCGCCTGACGGGAAGCATGATGACGTTGGTTGTCTTGCCATTGGAGATCACAAGCGGCACGATCAGATAGTCCGTATGCGCGGGGGTGAAATTCTTTTCGCAGACTTCGCCCTCCTGCAGCTTTGGGGCGCAGCCGCAAAGGGCAAGGCACAGGAGCACGGACAGAAGCAGCGCAGCAGCTTTATTTCTCATCGGCTCTCCTTTCTCCGTAGGCGCAGAATGAATCATTTGCAACCCAAGAGCCGATATAATAGGGGCACCACACAGCCCCCGGCCGCTCGTCCTCGTGGTGCTTGCAGTCATTACAATGCACTGTCGCCTCATACCCCAGCTGCGCCGCCATGCGCTTAAACTGGCTGCGGGTGGGGCGGTCAACCGTTGGCTCTCCGGCAACCAATTTTCGGAAAATGTCTTTGAAGCCGTCCGGGAGAATCGTAGCGCCGCAAACGATCTGTATCAGATGGTCAGCGTCAACCAGGCGCATGGTCTTTTCCTCCTTGTGCGTATTTGGCGATCAGCATATTGAGATCGTACAGACCGCTCATTGTGATACGGTCGGTTTCGTAGAGAGAGTCGCGGAGGGCGAGAAGTTCTGAGACGGGGACAGCGGCAACCGTGTCCTGCATCCTTATCCAGCGCAAGAACTGCCCCATGGTAAACGGATCGTATTTGAAAGCAGTCTTGACCTGCGCTTCCTCGGCTTTCGCGTCAATCAGCCTTGCCATTCACTGCACCCCCCATTCCACCGCCACACACAGCGGGGACATTTGCCGTAACAGGGTTTATGCATCGCTGTCGCCCTCCTTTTTCGAGAAGCAAAACTTCACAAGCCGTTCCATAAATTCATCCGCGGCCTCTTCACTCGAGAATGCGGCGTATTCCGCAGAGTACGGCATGCTGGCCGTTGTCGCGTAGCATTTCTCGCAAATGACCGCGCCCCAAAAGGTTGCATCAACAAATTTTCCTTTTCCTCCGCAGAACGGGCAAGGCTTCAATCCGTCCATTTCCAGCCCTCCCAAGAGATCGCCTGTCCGCAATGCTCGCAGTATGTGATTTTCTTCCCGCCGCCGATAAATTCCCAATGCCCAAGAGCGTAATCACACGCGGGACAAACGGCTTCCTTCTCCGGTGTTCCCCATGTCCTGTCAACGCCGCTGTTCGGCTTCTTCGGAATCTGCTTGTCCAGCGCTTCACAAGCCATAATGCAAGCCGTGTCTACCGCCTCCCGCGATTTCTCCTTGCCTTTGAAACCACCTAAGAACTCGATCTCGGCAAGAGCTTCCCGCGTGGTATCCGGGTGCAGGATTCGTTTTGCTTCTTCGTATGTCATGCCATGATCTCCCTTTCGTATTTGCAAAAATCCCTTGTGCAATCTTCTTTTTCTGCGCACATACTGCATCCATGCTCACAGGCAAATTCTTGGTCGTTCCGGGTTTCGTCCGGGCGTTCCTTCTTCGGCGTGATGTTTTCCGGACGTATGCGCCGCCGGGCATATTCGGCCATAAGCAAAGATTCCGCCAAACCGTCATGCTCCTTGCGGCACCCCGGCGGGATGAGATTCACGCCGGGGAAGAGCCGCTTGCAGACCTCTATGGACGTGTTCTTGTCTGCCGTTACGGAAAACTCCTTCTTCCACTTCTGCGGCTTTACCAATTCGTAGGGGACGCCGAACGCCTCCAACGTCCCCTGAATCCAGCCGAAATTTTCCCCGAAGTGGAACATTGACACGCGCCCGTTTCCCGGCATGGAACCGACGCTTTCCAGACAGCACACCGCCTCCCCAATGTCCGACAGGACGGCGCGGTATATGTCTTTGTCGTACCGGAATACAAGGGTTTCCTCCCCGTTCAGAATGGCAAGTCCGCCGTTCTTTCCGGGATCAATGCCGATGTAAATCATCGGATATTACCTCCCCATTGTCCGTCCAATGCTTCTGTCATGTTCTCTCATCTCCTTGACGATTCGTATCTGC
>CAVEPP010000014.1:0-13759 GCA_963617605.1 Alloprevotella sp.
GCCGAACCCTTATTATATAGAAGAGCTGAAGGATCTCTCCGGGCTCGACCAGCCGGTGTACGACTTTGTCATGCAGCAGCCGGAAACGGAAGAATACATGCGCCTGCTCACGGCGTTTATCGATTTTCAGCTCCCGCGCTTCCGGGAAGAGAGCAAGCCCTCGCTCACCGTGGCCGTCGGCTGCACCGGTGGGCGGCACCGGAGCATTTCCGTGGCACGCGCGCTCACCGACCACCTGCTCGAGCACGGGCAGAACGCGCGTCTTATCTGCCGTGATCTTGAGAGGGTAAACGAACAATGAAAAAACGTCTTTCCCGCCGTCCGGAGATAAAAATTGCCGCCATCGGCGGCGGCACCGGGCTTTCTACCATGCTGCGCGGCCTGAAGCATATCTCTCCCTCCATCACCGCCATTGTCACCGTGATGGATAACGGCGGCGGCAGCGGCGTGCTCCGGCAGGAGCTCGGCATGCTCCCGCCCGGCGACATCCGCAACTGTCTGCAGGCGCTTGCAAACACCGAGCCGACGATGGAGGCCCTGCTCGCCTACCGGTTCCAGGACGGCGCGCTGCGCGGCCAGAGCTTCGGCAATCTCTTTCTCGCCGCGCTCAACGGCATGTGCGATACGTTCGACGAGGCCGTCGCGCGCATGAGCGAGGTACTCGCCATCACCGGGCGCGTGCTGCCGGTCACGAACGAGAACGTGCAGCTTCTCGCGGATTTTGACGACGGCGTGACCGTCACGGGCGAATCGCAGATCGCCGAATACAAAAAGGATCTCACGCGGCGCATCGTGCGGGCGTATCTCTCGCCGGAGCATCCGGCCGCGCTCGGCGCCTGTCTCGACGCCATCCGGGAGGCCGATCTCATCGTGCTCGGCCCCGGCAGCCTTTATACGAGCGTCATTCCGAATCTTCTCGTCTCCGGCATCCGTGAGGCGATCCACGAATCGGATGCCGTCAAGGTCTATGTTATGAATCTTATGACGCAAAGCGGCGAGACCGCGGGGTATACCGCCGTCGACCACGTCCGCGCGCTCTTCGACCACGGCGGCGAGGGGCTGTTTGACTATACGCTGGTAAATAACCTCCCCATCCCGCCCGAGGCGCAGGAGGAATATCTCCGCGAAGGCGCCGTCCCCATCACGGCGGACGAGGAGGCGCTCGCCGCGCTCGGCGTCACGGTCCGGTATGCGCCCGTGGCGCTCTGGCAAAAGGCGCTCGTGCGCCACGACCCCGCCGCGCTCGCCGCGGCGCTGCGCGACCTTTACCGCGAAGCCTCCCCCACCCGCATTTACGGATAAACACACAAAGGGGTTTTTCCCATGTCCTTTTCGTCCGAAGCCAAAAACGAGCTGTGCCACGTTCCGTTCAGCCGCACCTGCTGCGCGCGGGCCGAGGCCTACGGCGTGCTTTTATACTGTCACACGTTCGACCGGCGGGAGATCCGCATCATCACGGCCAACGACGCCTTTGCCCAGCGCCTGCCGAAGCTCTTCCGGCGCGCATTCTCGCTCTCGTTCGACCATGTGCCGCTGGAGGGCGCGGCAGGCAAGCGTACATTCCTTATCACCGCGCCGGAAAAGATCCTTGCGATCCTGGAGGTGTTCGGGCAGGAGAGCGCCGTTTCCCACCACATCAACTACGGCATGCTCGAAACCGACTGCTGCCGGCAGAGCTTCTTCCGCGGGGCGTTTCTCGCCGGCGGCAGCGTGACCGATCCGGACAAGCGCTACCATCTGGAACTGCTCACGAGCCACCCGAGCGTGAGCCGCGAGGCGTTCAATCTCATGCTGGAAATGGGCTTCGCGCCCAAGGACGCCGTGCGTGGCGGCGGATACATCACATATTTCAAGCAATCCGAGGCCATCGAGGACGTGCTCACAACGATTGGCGCGCCGCTCGCTGCCATGGGCATCATGCAGGCGAAGATGCAGAAGGACATGCGAAACGCCGTCAACCGCCGCGTCAACTGCGACAGCGCGAACGCCGACAAGATCGTCCTCGCCGCGCAGGAGCAGCTTGACGCCATCCGCGAGCTGGACCGGAAATACGGGCTTGACACGCTGCCGGACACTTTGCAGGAAACGGCCATGCTTCGCATCGCCAATCCCGAATCGAGCCTCGCCGATCTTGCGCGGCTCGCCAGTCCCCCGGTGTCCAAAAGCTGCATGAGCCACCGGTTAAAGAAGCTGTTAGAGTACAAAGGAGACTGATATGGGCTTTGTCCATCTGCATGTGCATACGGAATACTCCCTGCTGGACGGCGCCTGCCGCATCAAGGAGCTCGCGCACCGCGCCAAGGAGCTGGGGCAGACGGCCCTCGCCATCACCGACCACGGCGTGATGTACGGCGCGGTCTCTTTTTACCGCGCGTGTCTCGCCGAGGGCATCCGCCCGATCATCGGCTGCGAAGTATACGTCGCGCCGCGCTCCCGGTTTGACCGCGAGCACGGCATCGATAACGAGTATTCCCATCTCATCCTTTTGTGCAAAAACGACGTCGGCTACCGCAATCTCTGCTATCTCGTCTCCTGCGGCTTTACGGACGGATTTTACATCAAGCCGCGCATCGACTGGGCACTGCTGCACGAGCACGCCGAGGGGCTGATCTGTCTTTCCGGCTGTCTCGCGGGATATCTCTCCCGGCACATCGTCGCGGACGATTACGAAGGCGCAAAGAAAAAGGCGCTCGAGCTGCGCGAGCTGTTCGGCGAGGACTTTTTCCTGGAGATCCAGGATCACGGCATCCCGGACGAGCGCAAGGCCGCGCTCGGGCTGCGCCGTCTCTCCCGCGAGACAGGCATCCCGCTCGTTGTGACGAACGACGCGCATTATATTAATAAGGAAGACGCCCGAAATCAGGATGTCCTTCTCTGCATCCAGACCGGCAAGACTGTGGACGATCCCGACCGGATGAAGTTCTCCTCCCCCGAGCTCTATCTCAAGAGCGAGGAGGAGATGCGCGCACTCTTCCCCGAAGAGCCGCAGGCCGCGGACGTCACCGAGGAGATCGCCGCGCGCTGCCATTACGATTTTGAGTTCGGTCACTACCACCTGCCGGAATACAAGCTCCCGGAGGGGGAAACGGACAGCTTTGCCTATCTCACGCGCCTCTGCCGCGAAGGGTACGTCCGGCGCTACGGCGAGAGCGGCACCGAGAAAATGGAGTCGCAGCTCCAGTATGAGCTCGACATGATCCACCGCATGGGGTTTGTGGACTACTTCCTCATCGTCTGGGACTTCGTCCACTACGCGAAAAGCCACGGCATCCCCGTCGGCCCGGGGCGCGGCAGCGCCGCGGGCAGCATGGTCTCCTATACGCTTGGCATCACGGACGTGGATCCGATCCGGTATTCGCTCTTCTTCGAGCGGTTCTTAAACCCCGAGCGCGTGAGCATGCCTGATATCGATATGGACTTCTGCGTGCGCCGCCGCGGTGAGGTCATTGACTACGTTACGCGCAAATACGGCGCGGATCACGTTGCGCAGATCGTCACCTTCGGCACGATGGCCGCGCGCATGGCCATCCGCGACGTCGGCCGCGCACTGAATCTCAGCTACGCGGAAACGGACGCCGTCGCCAAGCAGGTGCCGAGCGGTCCGGGCGCGCTCAACATGACACTCGACGAAGCGCTCAAGCTCTCCAAGCCTCTGAAGGAAATGTACGAGAGCGACGAGAAGGTCAAAAACCTCATCGACACCGCCCGCGCGCTCGAAGGAATGCCGCGCCACGCCTCGACCCACGCCGCCGGCGTCGTCATCACGCACCGGCCGGTGTACGAATATGTCCCGCTCGCCACGAACGACGGCAACCCCGTCACACAGTATACGATGACGACACTCGAAGAGCTGGGCCTACTGAAAATGGACTTTCTCGGCCTTCGCAACCTCACGGTGCTCGAGGACGCGGCCAAGCTCGTCCGGCGCAAGGAACCGAACTTCTCCATTGATACCATCCCGATGGACGATCCGGCGGTGTTCGATATGCTCGCCGCGGGCAAGACTTCGGGCGTATTTCAGCTCGAATCAGCCGGCATCACGGGCGTGTGCGCCGCGCTGCGGCCGAAGTCTCTCGAAGATATCACCGCCGTCATCGCGCTCTATCGCCCCGGCCCGATGGACAGCATCCCGAAATTTCTTGAGTGCAGCCAGCACCCGGAAAAGATCCGCTACAAACACCCGAAGCTTGAGCCGATCCTCGGCGTCACCTACGGCTGCATGGTATATCAGGAGCAGGTGCAGCAGGTCTTCCGGGAGCTCGCCGGATACTCGCTCGGCCAGGCGGATGTCATCCGCCGTGCAATGAGCAAGAAAAAGCACGCCGTCATCGACGCCGAGCGCGTCGCCTTCATCCACGGCGACCCGGCGCGGAACATCCCCGGCTGCGTCGCAAACGGCGTGCCCGAGGACATCGCAGGCAGCATCTACGACGAGATCGTCGATTTTGCCAACTACGCCTTCAACAAAGCGCACGCCGTTTCGTATGCCTTCGTCACCTACCGCACGGCGTATATGAAGTGCCACCACCCGCGTGAGTACATGGCGGCGCTGCTCACGAGCGTACTCGATAACAGCACGAAGGTCGCCGAGTATATCGCCGAGTGCCGCGACATGGGCATCCAGCTCCTGCCGCCGGATGTGAACGAGTCGGACGCCGACTTCACCGTCTCGGGCGAGAACATCCGTTTCGGCCTCGTCGCCATCAAGGGCATCGGCTGGGGCTTCATCGAAGAGCTCAAGGCCGAGCGCGAGAGCGGCGGGCCGTTCCGCACGCTCGACGAGTTCTGCCGCCGGATGGTGCCGCGCGACCTGAACCGCCGCGCCGTGGAATCGCTCATCAAGGCCGGGGCGTTCGACTCGCTCGGCTTCAAGCGCCGGGCGCTGCTCACGGCCTCGGGGCCGATCATCGACAGCGTCACCGCTGACAGCCGCAAAAACATTGCCGGACAGCTCGACCTTTTCGGCATGGGCGGCGACGATTCCGAAAGTGAGAGCGTCCGCACCATCCCGCTGCCGGACGTGCCGGAATTCACGCGGCAGGAGCTTATGACGATGGAGCGCGAGACGACGGGGCTTTATCTCACCGGTCATCCGATGGACGACTACCGCGACCGGGCGCGCGACGTCGGCGCGGTCGCCATCGGCGCGATCTTAAACGACTTTGCCGAGGAAACGCCCCAGCGCTTCCACGATGGGCAGGAAGTTTTGATCGCAGGCGTCGTGGCGAGCTACAAAACGCGCACGACACGCAACAATACCCTTATGAGCTACATCCAGCTCGAGGACGACACCGGCTCCATGGAGCTTCTGGCGTTCCAGCGCGCGCTCGATTCCGGCGGCAGCTATGTGCAGGACGCGGCGCCCCTGCTCGTGCGCGGGAAGATTTCCCTGCGCGATGAGAAGGAGCCGCAGCTCATGGTAGACTCCATCCGCCCGCTCTCCGATCTGGACGTGCCGGGCCGCACTGCCGTTTCTCCCGCACCTCCGGCGGCAAGGCCGGACGGCAGACCGCGCACGCTCTATGTGCGCATCCCGAGCGCGGATCATCCGCTCTGCCGCCGGGTAAAGCTCCTGCTCACGATGTTCCCCGGGAACGAGAGGATCGTCCTTTACATGGAAGACACGAAAAAGCGCCTCGGCGCGCCGTGCCTCATCCACCCGGCGTTCGTTGCCGAGCTGGAAGAACAGTGCGGGAAGGAAAACGTCGTCGTGAAGTGAGAGACGATTTAATAAAGTTTTAAACAAACCTCGCTTTATTCTTAAAGCGGGGTTTGTTACCATATTGTCACCTGGCAAGACAGAACCGAATCCGGTTTTGGTGCGTCTAAGAGGTATCCTATCCGGAAAAATCAAGGGACTATAGGAGAACAAACGTATGGATGAAAAGAAGGTAACATCCGCCCCGGAGCAGACCGGGGATCGGGATCAGGCGCTGTTTGCTTCGATCCAGCGCGAAAAGCAGCGTAAAAAGCGCCGCCGCATCATCGTGACGGTGGCGATCCTTGTGGTGCTCGCGCTCGCCATTTTCTTCGGCGTGCGCGCGGCGAAGAAAAAGGTCAGCGAGGCCGTCGGCAGCCGAAACACACCAACCGTGAGCGAGGCGACCGTCACGACCGGCAGCATCAGCACGACCGTCTCCGGCTCGGGCATGCTCACCGACGCGGACACGCAGCAGATCGTCCTGCCCAAGGGCGTGAAGCTCGATAAGATCCTCGTCAAGGCGGGCGAGACCGTGAAGAAGGGCGATGCGCTCGCCACGGTGGAGCTCTCCTCCGTCATGGGCGCGATGAGCGATGTGCAGTCCGAGCTCGATAAGCTCGACGAGCAGCTCCGCGCCGCGACCGGCGAAACGGTGCAGCCGTACATAACGACCGGCGTGAATGGCCGCGTGAAGATCGTCTACGCGCAGAAGGATGACTCTGTCGCCGCCTGCATGATGGAGCATGGCGCTCTTGCGGTGCTCTCTCTCGACGGGTACATGGCCGTGGATATCGACGCCGGCTCTCTCACCGCGGGCGACAAGGTCAGCGTGACCGTGGACGAAAAGACGTACCCCGGCACGGTGGACAAGATCCAGAGCGGCAAGGCAACCGTTCTCATCACCGACAACGGCCCGGCCGTGGACGCCGCGGCCAGCGTGCAGGACGCCGACGGAAACATCCTCGGCGAAGGCGCGCTCTATATCCACAACCCGCTGCGCATCACCGGCTACGCGGGCGTCGTTTCCTACGTCAACACCGCCGAGAACCGGCAGGTGTACGCGGGCAACTATCTCTTCAATCTGCGCGACACGGCCTACAGCGCGAACTATGAATCCGTCCTCAAGGACCGCCGCGAGAAGGAAGAGGATCTCATGGCGCTGCTCGGCATGTACAGCGCCGGAGCGGTGACCGCGCCGTTTGACGGCTCCGTCTCCTCCATCGACTACAGCGACAAGACCTCCGGCAGCTCCGACGGCACGGACACCGATCCCTACAGCGACGGCATGGTCTACGGCGGCTCGTCGAACGGCTACGTTTCATCCGGCGGCTCGGACGGTTCCGACGGCAGCACCGCCGCGAGCGGCGAAACGAAGCTCCTCACGCTCTCGTCGGATACAAGCATGAAGCTCACCGTGAGCGTGGACGAGACGGACATTCTCTCCGTGCAGAACGGGCAGAAGGCACAGATCACCGTGAGCACCATCGGCGACGAAGTGTTCTCCGGCGTCGTGACGGCAGCGGAGCGTTCGGCCGAGAGCAGCTACGGCATCACGAGCTATAAAGTAGAGATCACGCTGGATAAAGATCCCCGCATGCTCCCCGGCATGACCGCCAAGGCGCTCATCCGCATCGAGGGTGTGGATAACGCCCTGCTCATTCCGGAAAAGGCGCTGCGCCAGACGCGCGACAGCTCGTTCGTCTATACGACGTATGACCCCGCCACCGGCACGCTCGGCGGCGAAACGGCGGTCATCCCCGGTCTCACCGGCGGCGGCATGGTGGAGATCACCGAGGGTCTTGCCGAGGGCCAGACCGTATATTATCAGGAGGCCTACGATCCCTACGCCTATTACTACGGCACGGACGGCGACGCGAGCGGCGGCGACGCCTGGATCGAGGACGGCGGCGACGGGGAAGTCACGGTCTCCTCGGGCGGCGACGCCGTCATCGCCGAGGGCGGCGAAACGACGGTCGTCAGCGTACCAGTGGAAGGATAACGCGCTATGATCGATTTACATGACGTTTCCAAGGTCTATCAGATCGGCGAGGAGCGCGTCCACGCGCTCGACCATGTGACGCTGCACATTTACCCGAAGGAGTTCGTGAGCGTCATCGGTCCCTCCGGCAGCGGCAAGTCCACGCTGATGAATATCATCGGCTGTCTGGACGTGGCGGACGCCGGGACCTACCGGCTCGACGGCATTCCCATCGAGGACTACAGCGAAAAGCAGCTCGCCCGCGTCCGCAATCAGAAGATCGGCTTCATTTTCCAGAACTTCAATCTCATCGCCAAGCTCTCCGCGGAGGAAAACGTGGAACTTCCGCTTGTCTACCGCGGCGTAAAACCGGCGGAGCGGGCAAAACGCGTCGCCGCGGCGCTTGAGCGCGTGGGCCTTTCCCACCGCGCCAAGCACCTGCCAACGGAGCTTTCCGGCGGCCAGCAGCAGCGCGTGGCCATCGCCCGCGCGCTCGTAACGGAGCCCTCGCTCCTGCTCGCGGACGAACCGACCGGCAATCTTGACTCCAAAACCAGCCGCGAGATCATGGACATTCTCCATGAGCTGCACGAGCAGGGAAACACCGTTGTGCTCATCACGCACGATAACGACATCGCCCGCCAAGCCAAGCGCAGCATCCACATTCTCGACGGGCGCGTCACGGAGGTGCAGCTATGATATCATCCTTTAAAATGGCGCTGCGCAGTATCGGCTCGAACAAGATGCGCGCCGCGCTCACGATGCTCGGCATCATCATCGGCGTTATGGCACTCGTCGTGCTCGTAAGTCTTGTTAATGGCGCCACGAGCACCGTAACGGACGAGGTTTCCAGCCTCGGCAGCAACTATGTGGACGCCTACGTCTGGCAGCAGGAGGTTGGAAGCTCGCTCACGGTGAACGATCTCAAAAAGTGGGCGCAGGAAAACGACAATGTCGAGGCCGTCGCGCCGATCAATCGCGGCAGCGCCAAGGGCAAGGCGGGTTCCTCCAGCGACGACATCGACCTGAACGGCACGATGCCGGCCTATGCCGACATCAACGGTCTGACGATCGAGTATGGCCGCTTCCTTAAAAATACGGACGTCGATAATGCGAGCCGCGTGTGCGTTCTCTCAAAGAAGGCGGCGGAGCAGATCGTCGGCTACACCGACTGCGTGGGCGAAGACTTCTCCATCGACGGCATGCGCTATACGATCGTCGGCGTGCTCGGCGAGAAAACGTCGCTCGTATACAGCAGCAGCCGCATGGCGTCAGTCTATATCCCCTTCACCTCGTTCACGCGGCAGTATCCGCAGTCCGGCAGCGCCATTTCGGAGTTCTACGTCACCGCGCCGGAAGGCACGAAAATGTCCGACGCCGAAGCCGCCGTCAACGACTTTCTCTATAACTTCTTCGGCAGCTCCGACGGCTACTGGGTCTACTCCATGGACGTCATGGAGGACGCCATGGGCAGCGTGACGAACATTCTGAAGATCCTGCTCGGCGGCATCGCGAGCATCTCGCTCATCGTCGGCGGCATCGGCATTATGAACATCATGCTCGTCACCGTCACGGAGCGCACGCGCGAGATCGGCATCCGCAAGGCCATCGGCGCGGACCGCGGCACGATATTGCTGCAATTCCTCATGGAGGCGGTCGTGCTCTGCATGCTCGGGTGCGTCAGCGGGATCTTCCTCTCGTGGTGCATTCTTCGTCTCGCCACGACCATTGCATCGGACGCCGGGCTGCAATTTGCGCTCAGCGGCGGCGTTGTGGCGCTCGCGGCGATCTTCTGCTTTGCCATCGGCGTGATCTTCGGGCTGTATCCGGCAAACAAGGCCGCGAAGATGAAGCCCATCGATGCGCTGCATTACGGAGGCTGACATGGAAGCAAAACGGAAAAGAACAAAAAATATCATCATCGCCGCGGTGCTCGTGGCCGTCGCCATATTGATGGCGGCGCTCCCGGCGATACTCTCCTCCGGTCAGAAGGAGGAGACGAACGGCACGGCAAAATCCGCTGCGGTGCAGCGCGGTGACATTGACTCCACTGTCGCGGGCGCGGGCACGCTCTCCGGCGAGGACGGCGTGAAGATCACCGTGCCGCACGGCGTGGAGATTACGGAGTACCTTGTGGCGAACGGCGACGTTGTCGCCGAAGGCCAGGCACTCGCCGCCGTGGACAAGACCTCGGTCATGAACACGATCGCCACGGTGCAGAACAATCTTGAATACATCGCCGGCGAGGTCCGCACCGCGGCCTCCGGCGCGACGAACGCCTATCTCGCCGCGCCCGCGGCGGGCCGCGTCAAGGCGGTCTACGCCGCAGCGGGCGACGATGTGCAGTCCGTCATCCGCGAGCACGGCGCTCTCATGGTCGTCTCGCTCGACGGGCGCATGGCCGTGGACGCGGAAACGGCATCCGACGCCGCGGTACCCGGCAAAAGCGTCACCGTCCGGTGCGAGGACGGCACGGAATATCCGGGCCGCATCGAAATCCGCCGGGGCAATACCCTCACCGTGACGCTCACGGACGACGGCCCGACGCTCGGCGCTCTCGCCGACATCGTGCTCGACGGCGAGACCGTCGGCACAGGAACGCTCTATCCGCACAGCGCGTGGAACGTGACCGCCTCGGCGGGCACGGTCGCGGCGGTCAACACCGCCGTGGAACGGCAGGTCTACGCCGGAACGACCGTTCTCACCCTGCGCGACGTGGACGCCGAGGGCGAATACCGCCGTCTCTCCCAGCTCCACCGCGACTATGAGGACACGATGCTCAAGCTTTTCCGGCTCTACCAGAGCGGCACCGTTGCATCGTCCGCCGCCGGGCGCGTGTCCGATCTCGATACGGCGCACCTCGGCGTCATGCGGAATACCGGCTCCTATACCGCCGCGCTGCTCGCCAGTCCCTCCGAGGGCGTGCCGGAAGAATACACCGTCCGCGCGGCGTTTCTCTCCGAAGTCACGTTCGGCAGCATGACGTTCCTCGCCGCGCCCGCCGCGGCGGTGAGCGATCTCACGGCGGAGCCCGTTGTGGATACGGAGACCGCCGAGAACATCCCCGTGACAAACTTTGACGGCGTTTCGGTCTACGACTGGGACGCGGATGCCGCCGACTGGACAGTCTCGAATCCCAACCGCCTCGCCGAGGGCGATCTTGTCTATCTCGTGTATGACGAAAACGATGTCCTTCTCTGGGTCGTCCGCCCGGAAAAGCCGGAGGAGCCGGATCTCCCGGACGAGCCGGTCATTTGGGGCGGCGGAGGCGGCGAAGAGCCCGCCTTTGAGATGTATGACCGCACCGAGACCGAGCTCATGCGCATATCGTCCACAGACACGGTGAGCGTGCAGATGCTGGTGGACGAGATGGACATTCTCTCCGTCCACACCGGGCAGGAAGCGGAGATCACCGTTGACGCGCTGCCGGGCCGCGCCTTCACCGGCACCGTGAGCGCCATCGACCCGAACGGGAAGAATAACGGCGGCAACAGCAAGTACACCGTTACCATCACCATGCCGCGCGCGGAGAACATGCTCGACGGCATGAACGCCATGGCGGTGCTCACCGTCGGCACGACGGAAAACGTTCTCTGGCTCCCCGCCGAAGCGCTCACCGAGCACGGCTTCAAAACCGTCGTCTACACCGGCTGCGACGCCAAGACCGGCGAGCTGACCGATCCCGTGGAAGTCGTCACCGGCGTTTCGGACGGCGACAGAGTCGAGATCGTCTCCGGGCTCGAAGAGGGGCAGACCGTCTGGTACACCGCCTACGAGAGCGCGGAAGCGGCGCTCTTCGCGTCTACCGCCGCGCCGGAGAACGCATAAAAGAAAAAACGTATAGCAAAACAGCGGGCGGGTTCGCAGCAAATGTGCGAACCCGCTTGCAATCGCCCTCTTTCCCGGATACAATAGAAAGACATCCTTTGAAAGGAACGACTTTATGCAGCCGAACGAACAAAGCAAACCGAAAAAAAGTGCCGCCCGTCCGCTGGGGCGGCTGGGCGCGTTTCTCCTTGTTACGCTCGCGCTGCTGCTCATCACGCTTCTCGGCGTGATCTGGGTGCTGGAAAAAGGCCCCTCCCCGACCGTGACGGAAAAATTCTGCCGCTCCATGCGCGAAACGAGCGCGATCCAGTGGATCCCGAACATCTTTCTCTCGCAGGAGGAGGTAGACGCCTTCAAGAGCGAGAGCACCGAGAGCGATGAGACCGAAACGGTAAACACCTCCCTCATCCACATCGCCCCGGCTTCCTCCGAGACCGGCTCGACGGACGCGGACAGCGGCGTGGAGCTCATCGCCATCACCCGCGGCACAGCCAAGGGCAAGCTTCTCATCGTGCACGATCCCTCGCGCGTCATTCTTGGCGTTTCCAGCGAGGAATTTGACGCCAGCGTCCCCGGATTGCAGCTCACGGAGCTTGTGGCCAAGTACGGCGGCGTCGCCGGGACAAACGCCGGCGGCTTCAACGACGAAAACGGCCGCGGCAACGGCGGCGTGCCGCAGGGTCTCGTGATCTCCGGCGGGACGCTCCTCAGCACCGGGTACGAGGGCGAACTCTATAACGTCGTCGGCTTCGACGCCGACCACATTCTCCATGTCGGCACAATGACGGCGGACGAGGCGCTCGAGCAGAACATCACCGACGCGGTGAGCTTCCGCACGCACGACGGGCTCGCCTCCGCGCTCATCATCAACGGCGAAGTGCAGTCCAGAAACCTCGGCGGCGGCGTCAACCCGCGCACCGCCATCGGCCAATGCTCCGACGGCAGCGTTCTCCTGCTCGTGCTCGACGGGCGGTCGATCAACACCCTCGGCGCGACGATGCAGGACGTGGCCGACATCATGCTTGAATACGGCGCGGTGAACGCCGGCAATCTCGACGGCGGCTCCTCGAGCGTCATGGTGTACGGCGGCGAAATCATCAACAACTGCGCCTCCGTCACCGGGCCGCGCAACATTCCCACGGCGTTTATCGTTCTGCCGGAAGGGGCTTGAGTATGGAAGAAAAGAAAATGGAAGCCGCGTCCGCTGCGCCGGAAAGCGCCGCGGCAGACGCGGCGGCAAAGCGCTCCCGGCGCCGCTGGCGGCGGTTCCTTGTCATCTATGCAGCCGTGTGGCTTCTCTTCGCCTCGCTCGGCTGCGCGGCGTTTTATAAATACCTTCGTGTATACGAGCAGGCGCTGCCCGAGCACGTGATGGACTCTCTCATGGAAGCTACCGCGCCGGAAACGTGGCTCGGCTATGTAAAGACCTCGATCGAGAGTGAATCCGGCGACTTTGACGACGCCACCGCGCTCTACGAGGAATACGAAAGCGTGCTGCTCGCCGGAAAGAGCTTTTCCTACCGCCGCGCGCCGGAGAGCCGCGCAGGGTCGCCCAAATTCATTGTCCGCTGCGGCGGCGTGGATGTGTGCACCGTGTCGCTCACGGAAAAGGCGGACAGCGATCTCGGCTTCGGCAAACACCTCTGGCAGGTCGGCGATATTGAGCCGTGCGAAGCGCTCGGCAATCTCCGCAGCACCGCCGTGGAGATCACGGCGCTCACAGGCGAGGCGGTATACATCAACGGCGTCCCGCTCACGGACGCGCAGATTGCGGAGCGCGATATCCTGCTTTCGGACATGCCGGAGATCGAAAGCCGCTTCACCGTTGTGCCGCGCCTCACGCGCTACCGCGTGGAGAAGATGTACGGCGCGATCACCGTGACGAACGCCGCGGGCGAGGAGATTGCCCCCGAAGCGGACACCGGCGACGGCGTCACGCGCTACGCGCTTCCCCTGCCGCGCTACAGCGTTTCGATCACCGCCCCGTCGGATGTCACCGTGACGCTCTGCGGCGCGCCTCTCACGCTCAACGACGCCGAAAGCTCCGACCGCGGCATACTGCGCGGTCTTGAGGCCTACACCGGCGATCAGACGTTCGACACCGTGCGCTGGTCGTTTGAGAATCTCTATTCCCTGCCGGACGTGCAGGCCACCGCCGCCGACGGCACGGCGCTCTCCCCGCTCGTCGGAAAGAACGGGCAGATCATGTTCTTCCATCCGAACAACGCCTCGCTGCAAAGCGCCGTGGAAGG
>CAVEPP010000015.1:0-13534 GCA_963617605.1 Alloprevotella sp.
CCCCCCTTATTATACCAAATTGCTCGCCTAAAGGCGAGCTTCTTTGACAAGCTGAAAAAGCCCGGCATCACGATATTAACGTGATGCCGGGCTTTTGAGATGGCATTTGGTATTTACCAGAGTCCCATCACATGCTGCATCAGCAGACTGACAGCGGTAATGGCCGCCCAGCAGCAAGGGCTTGCCGCCGTTCTTCACCAGCTTGATGAGATTGCTGTTTAGCCCGATAGCTGCCATGGCCATGATGATAAAGAACTTGCTCAGCTCCTTCAGCGGCTGGAATACCGCCGCCGGTACGCCAAGAGAGGTGCAGATGGTGGTGACGACCGATGCACAGATGAACCACAGAATAAACATGGGAAAGGCTTTTTTCAGATGAAAGCCGCTCTTCGTATTCCCTGCTTTTTTTGCCTGCATCAGCGACAGCGCCAGCGTAATGGGAATGATGGCCAGTGTGCGGGTCAGCTTGACAGTCACGGCTTTATCCAGCGTCTGACTTCCCAAGCCCCACATGCTGTCCCATGTGGAGGCAGCCGCCGTGACGGAGGAAGTATCGTTCACCGCCGTACCGGCGAAAACGCCGAAAGCCTCGCCGGAAGCAGTGTCAAAGCCGATGGCTTGCCCCAGCAGCGGAAACGGCAGTGCCGCCAATACATTGAAAAAGAAAATGACCGAAATGGCCTGCGCTACCTTTTCGTCATCTGCATGGATGACCGGTGCCGTGGCGGCGATGGCACTGCCCCCGCAGATGGAGGAACCGACGCCGATCAGCGTGCTGATATCGCTGTCAATACGCAGCAGTTTGTGCAGCGCGAAGGCCACCAGCAGCGATGTTGTGATGGTGCAGACGATGATGGGCAAAGACTGCCTCCCGGTTTGCAGCACTACGTTCAGATTCAGCCCAAAGCCCAGCAGCACCACGGCGGCTTGGAGGATTTTCTTGGAAGTGAAACCAATACCCGGTTTGCAGACCGTACCCGGTGTCCAGAACAGGGCGATGACCATGCCTATGAGAATAGAGAAGACCGGCCCGCCGATCACCGGCACCCGTTTGCCCAGCAGCCAGGCGGGAACGGCAATGGCAAGACACGCGGCGATCCCTGGTATGTTTTTTCGGATGAATTGCATGGTAATTTACTCCTGTTCTTTCAGCGATGATCGCATTTTTGGCACTGGATCATGGGCGTTTCGCCCTCGTCCTTGTAGAACACGCCGGCCCATTGGCAGATACTCTGTAAAATCGGCACGACAGATGCGCCCTTTTCCGTCAGGGAATACTCTACTTTGGGGGGAATTTCGTCGTAGGACTTTCGCTCCACGATGCCGTTGGCGATGAGTCCTTTCAATGTGGATGCCAGCACCGCGTCGGTGATGTTGCCCATCTCCCGGCGCAACTCACTGTACCGCAGCGTTCCCAGCGTCGCCAGCACGCAGATGATGCGGGAGCTCCACTTTCCGCCGAAGAGCTCCATACCGTACTCCAACGGGCAGCGGATATCTTTTTTCAGCTTTCTCTGATACATGACCTTATACCTCGCTTTTGTTTTCTATATTATAGCGGGATATACGCATTGCAACAAGTAACTATGAAATTTGTAAGCGGATACATTTCTGTACCCGCCCGTTGTTCTTAAAGCTCTTTCTTGTTGTCTGCGCCGGGAGTGGTGACGATGACCTTCTCCGGGGTGATGATGAGCGCTCCCTTGGCTGTGGCTGCACCGTTGAACATCTTCTCCACCATAGCCTTGAAGGTCTTGACCACTTCGCCCTCGGTGACATACTGTGCCGTTCCCTTGATCTGATAGCCCTCCAGATTTTGGGCGTCATAGACGGAAATAGCGATCTTGCCGCCGTTGGCAGACAGGTTTTTCAGTGTCGTATCCAGGAATACATCCCCGACGACCAGCTTGCCGTCGGGCGTTACGTCCTTGAAGGCGACGGGCACCACATTGGGTTCTCCGTTGGCACAGGTGGCCAGATCCCACATTCCACTTTTCAGCAGCTTGATAACATTTTCATTCAGCATAACAGTTCCTCCTTAATATTTTGAGCTTTGCTGCTCATTTGTTATGCTTATCATAGAGCAGATACAGCGGAAACGGAAGATATGGGTCGGTTTATGAGTGACTATTAAATTTATGAGTGCTTTTTCGCGGAAACCAGCCGCGGTCACGGGGATGGGTCAAAGAGCTTTGAACAATACATCAGCCGAACGCCGGCCATACAGCGGCAAAAAGATTATTTGTAAAAACAGCTTGAGGGTAAAGAGCATATCTGCTATAATTATTTTGTTGTAATAGGCCTTTGGAGATCTTTGGATCCGTCTGTGCGGCTATTTGAATCAAACAGGGGTTCCAATATAAAAGTCCATGCGGAAATGGCGCAAAAATGGCGTAAACCGAAAACGCCGGATCGCGGGAACCTTTGATAAATCAAGACTTTTTAAGGAGATGCAGATAAATATGAAATTAGGTATCGTGGGTCTGCCCAACGTGGGCAAGAGCACGCTTTTCAATGCGCTGACGAACGCCGGGGCGGAGTCGGCGAACTATCCGTTCTGCACGATCGAGCCGAACGTCGGCGTCGTCGCCGTGCCGGACGCGCGGCTGGACTATCTCGCGGAGATGTACCAGCCGAAGAAATACACCCCCGCTACGATCGAGTTCGTGGACATCGCGGGCCTTGTCAAGGGCGCGTCGCAGGGCGAAGGTCTCGGCAACAAGTTCCTCGGCGACATCCGCAACACCGACGCCATCGTCCACGTCGTCCGCTGCTTTGATAATGCCGACATCATCCGCCATGAGTGCTCGCACGACCCCGTGAGCGACATTGAGACCGTCGATCTGGAGCTCATCCTCGCCGACATCGAAATGCTGCGCCGCCGCCAGGACAAGGCGGAGAAAAACGCCAAGAGCGGCGACAAGAAATTCAAAAAGGAAGCCGAGGTCCTCGGCCACCTCATCGAATGGATGGACGGCGGACGCTCCGCACGCAGCTTTGAAGCGAACGAGGAGGAGCGGGAGATCATCGCCGCGTCCGATCTTCTCACCAACAAGCCCATCATCTATGCCGCAAATCTCGACGAGGACGGCTTCTCCGCCGGGGCGGAGAACAACGCCTACTATCAGCAGGTCAAGGCGCTCGCGGACGCCGAGGGCAGCCGCGTGTTGCCGGTGTGCGCCCGGTTTGAGCAGGAGATCGCGGAGCTCGACGAGGAGGAGCGCGCCGTGTTCATGGAAGAACTCGGCATGACCGAGTCCGGCCTGCAGCGCCTCATTCAGGCATCCTACGAGCTGCTGGGCCTCATCTCCTTCCTGACGGCGGGCAGCGACGAGGTGCGCGCCTGGACGATCCGCCGCGGCACCAAAGCGCCGCAGGCCGCCGGAAAGATCCACACCGACTTTGAAAAGGGCTTTATCCGCGCCGAGATCGTGGCGTTTGACGATCTCAAAGCCTGCGGCAGCATGGCCGCGGCCAAGGAAAAGGGGCTCGTCCGTCTGGAGGGCAAGGACTACGTGATGCACGACGGCGACGTGACGCTCTTCCGCTTCAACGTTTCCAAGTGAGCGAAAAACGTATAGGCTTTCTCGATACATGGCGGGCAGCGGCGCTGCTCGCCATGATCGTATGGCACTCCTTTTTTGACCTGGCGTCGGCGGGACTTGTGCCGGAGAATCTCCCGCAAAGTCCCATCATGGAGCTTGCCCGCTATGCCATTGTGGGAAGCTTTATCGTGATCTCCGGCGTGTGCGCCCGCCTTTCCAACCGCCCTCTGCGCCGGGGGCTCATTGTATTCGGCGCGGCGCTCATCGTGTCTGCGGCGACGTATCTCTTCGGCATGCCTGTCCGCTGGGGCATTCTGCACATGCTCGGCACGTGCATGCTGCTGTATGCCGCGGTGCGGAAGCGCTGGGAAGCGCTGCCCGCCACTGCGGCCTGCGGTGCGGCGCTTCTCGTTTTCGCGCTGACGTTTGCGCTGCCTATGCGCGCGAGAGTGAATGTGCCGTTTCTCTTTCCGCTCGGGCTGCGCACGGCGGCCTTTGCCTCGGCGGATTATTATCCGCTGCTTCCATGGGGCGCACTCTTTTTCGCCGCGGCTGCGGCGGCGGAGCGGCTCGGCGATATGCCGCCGGAGAAGAAGTACGTTCCCGCGCCGCGCGCTCTCGCGTGGCTGAGCCGCCGCTCGCTCATCATCTATCTTGTACATCAGCCCGTGCTGTTCGCGCTGGCGGCGCTTTTGCAGCGCGCGGCGCAGGGGACTTGACACCCGCATTTTTTGGGTGTATAGTCCCGACATAGGCGTTGAAGGGAAACGCCCGGAGAAGTCGGCGCAGAGAGGGACGCGCTTTGGTGAAAGCGTCCTGCGGACGAGCCCGGTATCGACCGTCCCGGAGCCGGTGGGAGGAAATGCCCGCCCGTTTGACCGCGTTATGGGTCAATGAGTGAAATAACAGGGTGGAACCGTGTTTTTGTAAGCACCCCTGTGCCGCAAGGTCGGCATGGGCGTGCTTTTTTTGTTTGCAAAAGAGAAATAATATACATCGGAGGAGACATCATGGAAGAGAACGCTTACAGCTGGGAAAATCCCGAATACCGCAAAACGTACCATCATACCTGCTCGCACGTCATGGCGCAGGCGATCTGCCGCCTGTACCCGGGCACGAAGCTCGCCATCGGCCCCGCGATCGAGGACGGCTTCTATTACGACATCGACAGCGAACACACCTTCTCTCCCGACGATTTTGAAGCCATCGAGAAGGAAATGCGCAAAATCTGCAAGGAAAAGCTGAAGCTCGAGCGCTTTGAGTTGCCCCGCGCCGAGGCCGTTGCGCTTATGGAAAAGGCCGGGCAGCCCTACAAGGTCGAGCTGATCAACGATCTGCCGGAGGACGCCGTCATTTCCTTCTACCGTCAGGGCGAGTTCACCGACCTGTGCGCCGGTCCGCATCTCGATTCCACCGGCCGCATCAAGGGCAACGGCATCAAGATCACGAGCGTCACGGGCGCCTACTGGCGCGGCGACTCCAAGCGCAAAATGCTCCAGCGCTTCTATGCCGTGAGCTTCCCGAGCAAGGACATGCTCGACGAGTACCTCGCCCGCATCGAGGAAGCCAAGAAGCGCGACCACCGCAAGCTCGGCAAGGAGCTCGGCCTCTTCACGCTCATGGACGAAGGCCCCGGCTTCCCGTTCTTCCTGCCGAAGGGCATGGTGCTGCGCAACACGCTCATCGACTACTGGCGTCAGGTGCACAAGCGCTACGGCTATGTGGAGATCTCCACGCCGATGATCCTCAACCGCGCGCTGTGGGAGCGCTCCGGCCACTGGGAGCACTATAAGCAGAACATGTACACCACCGTCATCGACGGCGAAGATTACGCCATCAAGCCGATGAACTGCCCGGGCGGTATGCTCGTGTATAAATCCGAGCCGCACTCCTACCGCGATCTGCCGCTGCGCGTGGGCGAGCTGGGCCTTGTCCACCGCCACGAGCTCTCCGGCGCGCTGCATGGTCTGTTCCGCGTCCGCTGCTTCACGCAGGACGACGCGCACATCTTCATGACCTGGGAGCAGATGAAGGACGAGATCAAGAATGTCGTCCGCCTGTTCGACGAGGTTTACTCCGTGTTCGGCCTCCGCTACGAGATCGAGGTTTCCACGATGCCCGAGGACCACATGGGCGATGTGAAGGACTGGGATTTCGCCACGGAAACGCTCAAGGCCGCCGTGACCGAGATGGGCAAGAGCTACGTCATCAACGAGGGCGACGGCGCGTTCTACGGCCCGAAGCTCGACTTCCATCTGGCCGACAGCCTCGGCCGTACCTGGCAGTGCGGCACGATCCAGCTCGACATGCAGCTGCCCGAGCGCTTTGAACTCGAATACACCGGCGCGGACGGCGAAAAGCACCGCCCGGTCATGATCCACCGCGTTGTTCTCGGCTCCATCGAGCGCTTCATCGGCATCATCACCGAGCATTACGCCGGTGCGTTCCCGGTGTGGCTTGCGCCCGTGCAGGTGCGCGTTCTCACGATCACCGACCGCGCGAACGAGGCCGCCGAAAAGGTCGCCGCCGCGCTCGACGCTGCCGGGCTGCGCGTGGAGAAGGATCTTCGCAACGAAAAGATCGGCAAGAAGATCGCCGAAGGCCGCAGCCAGAAGATCCCGTACCTGCTCATCCTCGGCGACAAGGAAGCCGAGAGCGGCACGGTCGCGGTGCGCAGCCGCGGCGGCGACGAGGGTGTCATGGCTCTTGACGACTTCATCGCGCGCGTGAGCGAGGAAGTCCGCACAAAGAAAAACTAAAATTTGACATCATAAAACAAATTGCACCCCTCCAAACTATGAAAAACGGTTTGGAGGGGTTTTTATGACAAAATATGGGTTAAAACGCGCCTGCATTGCGATCGCGGTGCTGTTCGCGGTGAATATAGCGGTCATCACGCTCGCGCAGAGGGCGGACGCGGCGTCGTATAAGCGCGGCTCTACCGGCAGCGTCGTTTCCGAAATTCAGCAGAAGCTCAAGGACTGGGGCTACTACAGCGCCGACGTGGACGGCATTTACGGCAGCCGCACGGAGGCGGCGGTGCTGCTCTTCCAGCAGAAAAACGGTCTCGCGGCGGACGGCAAGGCGGGCGCGGAGACACTTGCGGCGCTCGGCATTTCGTCGGAAGGTCTCATCGAGCAGAATACCTCCGGCGATGTGGCGCTGCTCGCGCGGCTCATCTCCGCCGAGGCGCGCGGCGAAAGCTACGAAGGACAGGTGGCCGTCGGCGCGGTCGTGATGAACCGCATCGCGCATCCGTCGTTCCCCAATACGCTCTCCGGTGTCATCTACCAGCGCGGGGCCTTCTCCTGTCTCGACGACGGGCAGTTCGACGAGCCGGTGGCGCAGAGCGCCTATGCCGCCGCGCGCGACGCCATGAACGGCTACGACCCGACCGGCGGCGCGATCTACTACTTCAATCCCGCCACGGCGACAAGCAAGTGGATATGGTCGCGCCCGCTCATCGTGCAGATCGGCAAGCACCGCTTCTGTGCGTGAGCGCATTTTGGCCGTTTCGCGGTGGACAGAGCGGCAGCCAATGCGGTAAAATGCAGGCAGGGACAAGCTCCTGCCTGCATTTTGCATGCAAAAATTCCCCTGTCAACCGGCGGTTGACACATTTCCAGCCGCCGATTGGTGGCTCGCAACCCGGAAAAACGGTACATTTGCTCCAACATCACGGCGCGGCAGAAGCGCCACGAAACGGAGGAAGCCATTATGATCCTGGCAGACAAAATTGCCCGGCTGCGGAAAAAGAACGGCTGGTCGCAGGAAGAACTGGCGGAGAAGATGAACGTATCGCGGCAGGCGGTATCCAAATGGGAGAGTGCGCAGACGGTGCCCGATCTCGAAAAGATCCTGATGCTCGGCGATCTCTTCGGCGTTACGACGGACTATCTTCTCAAGGACGAGATCGAAAGCGAGGAGTTCACCTCCGGCGGCGAGGATTCTGCCGTCCGGCGGCTCACGCTCACGGAGGCCAACGAATACCTGGCGTCGCGGAAGACCGCCTCCGTGCGCATCGCGGCGGCGACGTTTCTCTGCATCCTTTCGGTCATCCCGCTGCTGATCCTCGGCGCGATGGCCGAGAGCCCGGCTTACGGCATTTCGGAAACTGCGGCGTCCGCGGCGGGGCTGATCGTAATGTTCCTGCTCCTTGCAGCAGCGGTCGCGGTTTTCGTCTCCTGCGGCTTTAAAAACGGCCCCTATGCGTTTCTCAATAAGGAGCCGTTCGACACGGAATACGGCGTGACGGGCATGGTGAGCGAGCGGCAGCGGCAGTATAAGAGCACACACACGCGCTGCAACATGGTCGGCACGACGCTCTGCATCCTCTCCCCGGTGCCGATCTTCATCGGCATGGCGGTGGGGAGCGATTTTGCGATGATCCTCGCGGTGTGTGCAACGCTGCTCCTCGCCGGGACGGGCGCGTCGGTCTTCATTGTGACGGGCGTCCGCTGGGCGAGCATGCAGAAGATCCTGCGGTCCGGCGACTACGCCCCGGCGGAGAGAAAGCGCAATGAGCGCGAAGGAGCGCTTTCTGCTGCATACTGGACGCTTGCCACGGCCGTGTATCTTGCCTGGAGCTTCACGACCGGCGACTGGAAGAATACGTGGATCGTCTGGCCGGTCGCGGGCGTGCTGTTCGCGGCGGTGCTGAATCTTTACCGTCTGTTCACGAAAAACCGTGAGGATTAACATGCTTGAAAATCCCCCGCCCCTTGTTATTCAAGGGACGGGGGATAATTGTATTTTCTGCTCACGCGGCAGACTGCAAAACGCGCAGCTTTCTAATACGAAACATTACATTTCATAGGGAAGTGTATCATTGACGTCGCGGTTAATCTGGTATATTATTCTTTCGGAGAAAGACCTGCTAAGAAAAGTCAAGTAGAAATTTCAAGGTAATGCGGTACGCAAAAAGGGCACACCAAACCATGCCGCTTCGCATTTCAAAAATGAAACGGCGGCCAGCCAATGCTTTATGGAGAGATCAGGCGGTGTGCTCCAACGACTCCAGATAGGCCTTCACGGTGGCGTAGTAGATCCGCAGAAACTTGTTGGCAGAGGCCATCATGTAGACACGGAAGGGTTTGCCCTCGGCGCGTTTCTTGTCCATGAACTGGTAGACCGGTTCATCCAGAGGAGCGTTCTGCAAATAGACGCTCATGACAAGAAACAGCGTCCGGCGCAGAGACGACGCGCCAACTTTGCTCATGCTTTTGTGCCTGCCAGTCACATCGCCAGAATCATTTGGCGGAGCATCAAGACCGGCATAAGCCACCAATGCTTTCTTCGAGTAGAAACGGCGTACATCCCCAATTTCAGCTATGAGCTGCGGCCCCAGAGTCGGGCCTATGCCGAACATATCCATGACAACAGGATATTCCGGCAGTTGGGAAGCCAATGTCTGTATTTCCTGCCTGAGAGCAGCGAGTGCGGCAGAAGTTGCCCTGAGTTGGGATACAGCTTGTTCCACGAGCAGCTTGGTCGTTTCAGACTTTGGCATGACGTCAATATGTCCGCTGGCTTCGGCGTAAATGGTGTGCGCTTTTGCTTCACGAAAGTTGTAGCCATGCTTCTTGCACCATCGCTGGTATTTGTTTGTGAATGTCCTTTCGGATTTCTCACTAACGCAGCGGCAATGCCAGAATTCAGCCACAAAATCCACCCACTTTTCACTCCCGTCCCCGCGGATCGGGCTTGAAAACAGACGGTTGACATTTGGAAACGCCGTATCCAGCAATGAGATCAGATTGTTCTTCAGAACCGTCTGTACCTTGGAATACTGCCGGTACTGGCGGCAGCAGTTCTTCAGCAGCAGCCGGGTATTTTCCTCCGGAATGTATCTCGGCAAAGTAAGCCAGCGGTCAAGGCCGTAGTTTGCCAGCTTTATGGCATCCTTTCGGTCGGTCTTGACCCGCCTCAAATCGTTGTTCCCGTAGCCGTGCACCAGCTTTGCATTGACGACGGAAACATATAGCCCTGCGTCATGGAGCAGCTTTGCCACCGGCGCATGGTAGTTTCCTGTGGCCTCCATGACCACACGAGTCTCGCCGTTCAGGCTTTTGAGCTGCCTTGCCAGCGCGCTCAGTTCACTGTCGGTGTGACGGACTTCAAAGGGTGAGATAACGACCTCTCCAAAGGGGCGCATGACGGCAACCGTGCTTCTGCCTTTGGAAATGTCGATGCCAACAGAGTTCATTTGTATTCCTCCCATCTGTGAATCGCAACCGGAATCCATCTTTTTCTCATTGCCGATTCAATCTATTGGGTGACGCGAACTCCAAGGCTCAACCTGCTCAAATCGAACGCTGCAATAAGGGGATGGCTGACAGTCTTTCTGACGGACATGGAAGCCCAAGAAGAATGTGGCCAGCCAGTTGCTCCCCTTATTGTAGCTTAGGCACGAGATGGAAAGAAAGCCGGACTGGCTGTCCGACTTTCCTGTCCAAATTTATTGTAATAGGAGAATTATTATGTCTGATAAGTTTATTCTGAGCTGCTGCTCCACGGTGGACCTGCCCTACAGCTATCTGGAGAGCCGTCATATCCCGGTGCTGTTCTATACCTATGTGGTGGATGGCGTGACGTATGACGACGACATGGGGCGCGATCCCCAGGCGCTGCCCCGGTTCTATCAATTCATCAAGGAAGGCAAGCTGCCCCAGACCAGCCAGATCAACGAGGCGCAGTACGAGGAGTTTTTCGAGAGTCTGCTGCAGCAGGGCGACGTGCTGCACATCGCGTTCACGTCCGGTCAGTCCGGATCGGTACACAACGCTTTCCTGGCGGCGGATATGCTCAAGGAGAAGTACCCCGACCGGAAGCTGGTGGTGATCGACTCGCTGTGCTCGTCCTCCGGCTACGGACTGCTGGTGGACACGGTGGCCGACATGCGGGACGCGGGCGCGACGCTGGACGAGGCGGCCCAGTGGGTGCTGGACAACCGCAACAAGGTGCACCACCAGTTCTTCTCTACCGACATGACCCAGTTCCGGCGCACGGGCCGGGTGTCCGGCGCGGCGGCGGCCATCGCCACGGTGCTGAACATCTGCCCGCTGATGCGGCTGGACAACAAGGGCGCGATCAAGGCATACGACAAGGTGCGGGGCAAGCACAAAGCGATCGAGGCCACGGTGGACGCCGTGGAGGAGCACGCCCAGGGCGGCCGGGAGTATGACCAGCGGTGCTGGATCTGCCATTCCCAGTGCCCGGAGCTGGCCCAGCAGCTCTCCGACGCGCTTGGCGAGCGGTTTCCCCATGTGAAGGGCCACACCCGCATCTGCGACATCGGCACCATCATCGGCAGCCACGCCGGGCCGGGCACGGTGGCCGTGTTCTTCTACGGCGACGAGCGTCCGGAGATGGCCTGACGCGTGAGTAAAAAAAGCTGATCGGTAAATAATATGCTTGCAGGGCGGGGCACATTGGCCCCGCTCTAAGCGTGTCAAAAAAGTATTTTTGACACGCTCTCAAACGAGACCCACTTCGTTGGGCTCTCGTTTGAAAAGGCTGCGGCTCGCCGCAGCGCACTCGCTACGCTCGCACGTTTGCGAGCCGAGAGGAATTTTCTCCGACGTCCACGCCGCCGGAGAAAATGATCAAGACTTTATTTACGCCTGCGGGCGCAAACTCTGCGAGGCTTTTTGACGGTCTGTGCAGGGCGGGGCACATTGGCCCCGCCCTGTTTCTGCACAAGAGACGCCCTTGCAATCGGACGGGAACCGCGCTATACTGTATAAGGAATATTGTGTTATTAAAGGGGGATTCCCGTTGAGTTTCTGCGATAAATGCGGCGCGTATATCCCGATCGGGGAAACGGCGTGCCCCGCCTGCGGCTACGACCCGGAGGCCGAGGCGAAAAAGGCAGCGGAAGCGGCAGCGCGCGCTGCCGAGGAAGAACGCCGCCGCGCGGCGGAAGAGGCGCGCCGGGAAAGAGAAGCCGCGGCGGAAGCCGAGCGGCGCGAGCGGGAAGAAGCCGCGCGCAAAGCCCGGGAGGAAGCGGAGCGGAAGGCGAAGGAAGAAGCGGAGCGCCGCTATGCCGAGCAGCAAAAGCGCTGGCAGCAGGACCCGTGGCAGCAGACGCACACCGGCGGCCCCGCGCAGGGACAGTACACCTCCCAGCGCACGGCCGGAGCGTCTCAGGCGCAGTATGCCTCGCAGCGCACCGGGCAGACAAAGAGCGGGGAATACCGGCAGGAGAAAACGTATCCGGCCGCGGACGACGCGATGCGCCGGAAGGCCGCCGAATCGGCCGACCGGCAGAAGCTCTCCGTGTTTTCCTATCTCGGCCCCTTCTGGTTGATCCCGGCCATCACGCAGAGGGATGATCCCTTCATGAAATACCATACGGAGCAGGGACTCGGGCTTCTCATCTTCGGCGCGCTCACGAGCTTGCTTGGCGCGAAGTGGGGCTGGGTCGGCACTGTCGGAGGCATCATCAGCACGATCGGCGCAATCAAGGGCATCGTGAACGTTCTCCGGGGCAAAAGAGAGCCGCTGCCCGTGATCGGCGATCTTGTACAGTCTGTCAAGGAATCGATTGCAAAGCATAAAAAATAAGGAGGACACGTTATGAAACCTACCGTATATTTCTCCCGGGAGATCACGCCGGAAAAGGTGCTGGAGCTGTACTGCGCTCTCGGCAGGGAGCTTCCGGGCAAGGTCGCTGTTAAGGTGCACTCCGGCGAGGAGGGCAACCAGAACTTCCTGCACCCCGAATTCTGGAAGAGCGTTGTGGACGCGGTGAAGGGCACCGTCGTCGAGTGCAACACGGCGTACGCGGGATCGCGCAACTACACCGAGCAGCACCGCCGCCTTCTGCGCAAGCACGGCTGGTCGGAGGTGTTCGATGTGGATATTCTCGACGCCGAAGGCCCCGATCTGGAGCTTCCCATCCCGAACGGCACCGTGCTGAAAAAGGACATCGTCGGCAAGGACATCGAAAAGTACGACTCCATGCTCGTCCTCTCCCACTTCAAGGGCCACCCGATGGGCGGCTACGGCGGAGCGCTCAAGCAGCTCTCCATCGGCTGCGCCTCCACCGCGGGCAAGGTATGGATTCATTCCGGCGGCACGACGGTCGATCAGACCAAATTCTGGGACAGCCTCCCGCCGCAGGATGTGTTCCTCGCGGGCATGGCGGACGCGGCGAGCGCCGTTGTGGACCATTTCCACGGCAATATGGCGTTCGTGAACGTGATGAAAAACCTCTCCGTGGACTGCGACTGCTGCGCCGTGGCGGAGGATCCATGCATGAAAGATATCGGCATTCTCGCCTCGCTCGATCCGGTCGCGGTCGATCAGGCGTGCATTGATCTCGTCTACGCCGCGACGGACGACCCCGGCCAGAAGCACTTCATCGAGCGCATCGAGTCGCGCCACGGCGTCCACACGATCGAGTGTGCCGCCGCCCTCGGCGTCGGCAGCCGCGAGTACGAGCTCGTCGAATTGTAAAAATACCACGCCGCGCTTTTGGCGGAATTGACAAGCGGATTCTTTACGTGATAAAATAGAAAAAGAGCGGATGCGGATCGGTCTCACAATTCGCGTCCGTTCTTTGTTTTTTGATAAGAGAAAAAGGAGAGAAAGGGAGATGGCCGTCGTGGGAAAGCTGTTCGGAAAGACGTGGATGTTCGATACGCTCGTGGAGATTGTCGGGAGCATATTGACCGGCGTTGCCATCTACAACTTTGCTCTGCCCGCAAAGTTCCCGATGACCGGCTTTTCCGGCCTTGCGATGATTCTCTACCGGCTGTTCGGCCTGCCCATCGGCGTGATGACGATCGTTCTCAACATCCCGGTGGCAATCCTCTGCTACCGGCTGCTTGGCCGCCGGTTTTTCCTTTGCAGCGTCCGGTGCATGATCCTCTCCTCGCTCTTTATCGACTACATAGCGCCGCTCCTGCCGGTCTACACCGGCGAGCGTCTCATCGCCGCCATCTGCGCAGGCGTGCTCGGCGGGCTGGGCTACGCGCTCATTTATA
>CAVEPP010000016.1:0-12982 GCA_963617605.1 Alloprevotella sp.
GCACAGCAGCGTCACGTCCGCGAGAGCGGCGCCGGGGGAGCTGGCAAAGTGCGTGACGAGAATGGAGCGCAGACCGCGCTCTCTCGCATAGGAAAGCGTATCGATCAGATCCTTCGTGGCGCCGGAATAGGAGAAGAAGAGAATGACGTCGTTCTCGCCCGCGGTGGCGATGGCGATGGCCTGCATATGCGAATCGGTCACGGAGAAGAACTTCCCGCTCGCCGTGGAAAAGAGATGCGCGGCTTCCATCGCAATGATCATGGAGCCGCCCTGTCCCATGCACAGCACCCGATCCGCCTGCTCCAGAAGATCCGCCGCGCGGATATATTCCTCCGGACGGACAAGCTCGAGCGTCTGCGTCATGGCGCTGACGTTGGCCGTGTAGAGCTTTTTGCAGACATCGGAAAAGCTGTCGTCATCGAGCACCTCGCCGGAGAGCGGGTTGGACTGCTGCGGGCGCTTGGCAATGGAGTTGGCAATGGCGAGACGAAAGGCGTTGTATCCCTTGCATCCCAGCCGGCGGCAAAAGCGCGACACGGTCGCCTCCGCTACGCCGCTTGCCGCGGCGAGCTCGGTGATGCTCATGTCCTGCGTTTTTCTCTGGTGTGAAAGCACATAATCCGCCGCCTTTTTCTCTGCGGTGGTGAGATTATAATACTCCGCGCTGATCCGTTCAAATACGTTTATGCTGCCTTGCTCCATACGCTTCTCCTGTATTCTCTTATTTCGCAGGCTATGGCCTATTTAACAATCCACGATTCAGTGTAATACAATCCCGCTTTGCCGTCAACCGCAACGTTTCTGGCACGCCTACGCCGTAGATCGTATTCTTATGATAGCATCAAAGAAAATAAGTTTCAATATCACTTTAAATTAAAAATTATTTTTCAATTCTTGGTGACAGCCGCGGAAAGCTGTGATATAATAAGCATATGGATCCCGTCGCACCGCAAAAATCTGCATATGGAGGATGTACAGCATGAACTATCTCGGCATCGAGGCAAGCGTCCGAAACCTTCCGGAGCTTGACCGTGACTTTTTCCCGCTCTGCAAGTTCAATCACGCTTTCCTCGCTTCGGCAAAAAAGCCCATCGGCATCGCCGTGGAGCGCAGCGGCGGCGAGATGGCATCCGTACATACGTTTGTTCACGGCACGGCTGACCGGCTGGAGGCCGACAGATATTATGTCCGCCGTCTCGTCAAATCGATCCTGTGGATGAAGGGCGGCTGGCGCGTGTATATCAGCGGCGACCGGGATATGTGCGATTATATCCGCGAATGCTTCAGCGCAGACGGCTGCCAGACGTTTGACTGGGACTATTTCTCCCATATATACGAACGGCCGTTCGAGGTCGTCTATACCGACGCACTGCCGGAAGCCAAGGATTCGCCCCGGCCCGCGGGCGGGCACTTTGACGGCTGCCGCATCGGTTTCGACGCGGGCGGGAGCGACCGCAAGGTCTCCGCCGTGATCGACGGCGAGACCGTGTATTCCGAGGAGGTCGTGTGGTTTCCCAAGACGGCATCTGACCCGGACTATCACTACGATGGCATCGTCTCGGCACTCCGGGCGGCGGCGGAGCATATGCCGCGCGTGGATGCCGTGGGCGTGTCAAGCGCCGGCGTGTACATCAATAACCGCACCATGAACGCCTCGCTGTTTCTCAAGGTGCCGCAGGATTTTTTTGACGCAAAGGTCAAGGACATATACATCCGCGCCATCACCGATACATTCGGCGATGTGCCGTTCTGCGTTTTCAACGATGGCGACGTCACCGCGCTCGCCGGCGCGATCAGTCTGGAGGATACGAACATCCTCGGCATCGCCATGGGCACGAGCGAGGCGGGCGGCTATGTCGATGAGAACGGGTGTATCACCGGCTGGCTCAACGAGCTGGCATTCATCCCCGTGGACGCAAACCCCAACGCCATGCAGGACGAATGGTCGCTCGACATCGGCTGCGGCGTAAAATACTTCTCGCAGGACGGCGTTGTAAAGCTCGCTCCGGCGGCGGGGATCGCTCTGGACAGCGGCCTTTCCCCGGCGGAAAAGCTCAAGGTCGTGCAGAAGCTCATGGAAGAGGGAGACCTTCGCGCCGCTGCGATATACCGCAGCATCGGCGTGTATCTGGCGCACTCGCTCGCGCTGTACCACGATATGTACCACTTCCGCCATGTGCTGCTGCTCGGGCGCGTAATGTCCGGGCGCGGCGGCGAGCTTTTGATAGAAGAGTGCGGGCGCGTGTTGCGCGACGAGTACAGCGAGCTGGCTGACTGCATCCACCTTGCGCTGCCGGACGAGAAGTTCCGCCGCGTCGGGCAGTCCGCTGCTGCGGCGTCTCTGCCGGAGATCCGGAAGTAAACATACCGTAATAAGGAGAGCACACATGAAAAAACACATTGTCTGTTTTGGCGATTCCAATACCCATGGCTACTGCGCCGATCCCAACGATACCGCCGACCGTACCGACCGATTCAACGAGGATGAGCGCTGGACGTGCCTTTTGCAGAAGGCGCTGGGCGAGGACTATCTCGTGCTGGAAGAGGGACTTTCGGGGCGGACGACCGTTTTTTCCGACCCGCTGCACGAGTGCATGTCCGGGCTGGATACGATCTATGCCACGCTGATGTCGCACGAGCCGGTCGACCTGCTGATCATCATGCTCGGCACGAACGACACGAAGGAGCGCTTCAACGCGAGTCCGGCGTGCATCGGCATCGGCATGGAGCGCCTTGCCATGAAGGCGGAGACAGTCGGCGCGTGGCGCGGGGGAAAGCCGAACATCCTCATCGTTGCGCCGCCGCACATCGGCGCGGGGCATAACGATCCCGCCATGGGAAAATCCTGCCACGCAACGTCCATGGGCGTAGCGGCGGAGTACCGCACGCGCTGCGGCGCGCACGGCTGGGCATTTTTCGACGCTGAAGGCACGGCGGAGTTCAACACCGTAGACTATATGCATCTCAGCCGCCGCGGGCATCGCCAGCTCGCCGAGGCACTCGCGCCGATGGTGCGCGACCTTACCTGATGCTGGGGCGTGTATTTCGTTATCAGGGCTGGCTTTGGCGGGCGCTGAACACGCTGACGGACATTCTGGCGCTGAGCGTGCTATGGCTTTTGTGCAGCGTCCCCGTGCTGACGCTCGGCGCGGCGACGACCGCGCTTTACGACAGCGTTGTGCGGTGCATACGATATAGGCAGCCGAAGCCCTACGCCCGGTTTTTCCGCACATTTAAAAATGAACTCGTGCCGGGCGTTCTGCTGACGCTTCTCTGGGGCGCGATCGCCGCGCTTGGGCTGTGGATGCTTGCGCTGCTGCGGCAGTACAGCGCCGTGTCGCCCTCCGCCGGGGCGGCGGGGGCGGCGTACTATGTTGCGCTGGTGCTGCCGCTCGGCGCGGCATGCTGGGTTTTCCCGATCCTCTCACGCTGTACGCTCGGCTTTGGCGCGCTCAACAAAACGGCGCTGAAATTTGCCGTAGGGCATCTGCCGTCGACAGCGGTGCTCGTACTGATGACGGCGGAGACCGCACGATTGAGTGTGCAATGGATATTCCCGCTCGCGTTCATGCCGGCAGTACTGATGCTGCTATGGTCGCTTTTCACCGAGCCCGCGTTCAAAAAACACGGCGCGGGGATCACCGCGGAAACGGAGAACGGTACAGGTACAGAAAAAGACACAGAAAACGGCGAATAAAGAAAAAGCGGCTCATCCGTTTCGAACGGATGAGCTGCTTTTTTACTCTTTCAGTTTTGAAAAATAATCCTCGATGCTGTTGATCAAAAGCTTTTCCACCGGCCGCAGGCTTGCCGCGTCTTGACATACAAGACAAAGCACCATCCCGTCGTCGTCATGGGGGCGGACAAGCGGGATCGCCGTCAATGCGCCGTTGCTTGCGGAAGAGCCGTAGAATGCAGAATACCCGCTGAGAATGCCGAGCATGTCATATTTCACCACGGCCTGCTTGAGGAGGGAAACATTGGAATAGCTGGTGCAATGGCAATCGGCGGGCATGTTTTTCATAAACCACAGAGAAGCCTCGGCAAGCTGGTAATACGTCAGCGTCGCAAACGACTGCCCGTGCAATTTTTCAATGGAAAGCTCGGCGGCGCTGGCCAGCGGGCTGTCTTTTCCGGCAACGATATAAAATCGATCCCGGAACAGGGGCTTGATCCGTATCCGGTATTTTTCCGCCACGGCTTTTATGGTTTCGAGCTGCTTCTGTGAGTAATAGGTCAGCCCGATGTGCGCCTCATTATTGATTATGCTGTCATATACCGCGTTGCCGGTCACGCCGTGAAAAACAAGGCTGCACCCGGAATCGAGCTCCGAAAACATTTTGCTGACCGGCAGCGCAAGCGCAGAGAGTATTGTCGGGGAACTTATTACGCTCACCGGCAGCCGGTTTGCGCTCGTCTCCTTACCGATCTCCTGTATTTCGTCATAGGCTCTGCATATATCCTCCGCGAGGGAGAGCGCAGCTTCCCCCTCCGGGGTGAGAACAACGCCCTTGCGGGAGCGCGTAAAAATTGCAAAGCCAAGCTCAGACTCAAGCGCTTTTACCGTGCGGCTCAGTGTTGCCTGACAAACGTACAAGGTTTCCGCGGCCTCCGAGATGGAATGCAGCCGGTTGATTTCCAGCAGATATTTTAAATGTTCGATTCTCATATCTGCATCCCTCCGCGGCGGGCAAATTGCAGGGGCGGCATCTGGCGAAAGAAGTCGGTGATGCAGGTGAGCAGCACACGTTCCTGATAGCGCAGCCTTGGTTTTGCGATGTGCAAAAGACAGATATATGCGTGATGGTCACCGCCGAGCGGGACGATCCCAAATTCGGAGGACAGCGTGTTGCTGTCGTTCATTATCGTAAAGCCGGAGAGAACGCCGACCATGTTCTGCTCCAGAATCGCCTGCTTCATAACGGCGATGTTGGGGAAGGATATATAGCTGTCGCACTGGCTGTCCTGCGGCTTGGGAATAACGCGGCTGTCATCACCGCGGAAAGTCGACACCGTTGCAATACGTTCGTTCGCGAGACTTGTGTGAAACAAAACCCGTTCGCGCGCAAGGGGGTGATCCGGGGCCGTTATCAGATAAAACTGATCTTCCCGGAGATTTTCGATTTCGATCCACTGCGCCGGAAGCTCGCTGCGGTATCGCTGGAGCTCTGCCGGGGTGAGATAGGTAAGCCCGATGTTCGCGTCCTTGTTCAGGAGGCGTTTGATAATGTTCAGCCGGGAGTCCTCCTCGAACATCAGGTCTCCGTGGAGCTCAAAGCGGTAGTATTTATCTGTCAGCGGGAGAGACAGACCGGCGTTGATGCTCGGTGTCGTTATCAGGGAGATCGGCCTGACCTGCATCTCCGAATCCTTTTTCAGGCTGAGAAGCTGCTCATACTGCACGGCGATCTCCTGCGCGAGCACCATGAACCGTTCTCCCTCCGGTGTAACGGATATGCCCTGCGGTGTCCGGCGGAAGATCGTGTAGCCAAGTTCCGCTTCCGCAGATTTGACGATCGCTCCGAGAGTATTCAGTTTCATATTCAATTCCTTTGCAGCGGCAGAAATTGAACCGAGACGCTTTATTTCCAGCAGATATTGAAACTGTTCCGCTCTCACGCTGTTCCCCCCTCAACGTATATGAGGCGATTATATCATGGGAAACGGAAAAAAACAAATCCATGATTATAGAATAAAAAAACTCAGCGGATATGCCGCAAAACATACCCGCTGAACAGAGAAAAGAGAAAAGAGAGGGAAACTATCAGATTTTGGCGTATATCTCTTCCAGAGACATACCTTCGGCAAAGCCGAGACTTTCGAGCGAGCGACCGTCCGCGCCGAGATAATCCCGGCCGTTTATGGCGCCGGCAACGCGGACAAAGGACTCCAGTACCGGCGTCTCAATGCCGAGCCGCTTGGCAACGGATACCGCAAACGCTCCGGCGCAGCCGCAGTCCTCGTGGAGATACCGGTGATCGAGTGCGTTCGGACCGTCCATGTACTCATAGAAGTTATGGATCTCGGGATGATCTTCGATATGCTGAATGTCGTTGAGGAATCCGGTCGGATCGCCGTGCTCCGTGAGCCCCATGCCGTCGATGACCTTCTTGCGCTCGTCGCGGATGCGCAGAATGCACCGGATGGAGGCCGGGGTGAAAGCGTACTTGAACAGGGAGAAGGTATTGCCGTTGTGCTCGATCTCGTTGGCGGAGAGCACGGTGCTGGCAATGTGGTTTATCATATTGCCGGAGTTGATCACGCCCTCGAATACGTTTTTGTTTGCGCTGTACTCGAAAACGCCTTCAAGCGCTGCAATGACCTGCTCCGTATCCGTCGACGGAAGGGAAGCGACCTTGCCCTTCAGATTCAGACCGAAGCCGGTGGTGACTTCGGCATCCGCCGTCAGGCGGCAGGGGCCGATGTTGCCTTCCTTCTCAGTCAGCGTGACCTTGGCTGTTACGCCAAGCTCATCGAAAACGCGGCGGAAAACAAACGAACCAAGATTGCCGGGGATGATGAGAATGTGCTGGCCGTCGCTGAGATACGGGGCGATCCGTCTTGCGATCTCCTCGTGGCGGTCGGCAGGAACATCCACGCAGATGAGCTCGGCGTCGGGGATGGCGTCGGCTGCGTTCGTCGTGACCTTTGCGGGCATCCCTGTGCCTCTCATCCCTCCGCGGAGCTGGATGCCGCCGAGCTTTTCAATAGCGCCGAGACGCTCAGCAAAGCGCTCGTCATCCGTGAGCGTAACTTCAAATCCGCGGATGCTCATGACGGCTGCGACCATATGGCCTGTCGCCCCAGCGCCGATAACAGTAATTTTTTTGATCATGAGTAAAACCAATCCCTCCTGCATGCCCCGCTCCTTGCCCGGAGCGGGAAAATAGCGGATACCGCAGTCCTCGTACCATGCATTATAAGAGAGATGCGGTATAACCGCAAGCATCTCCTTTTGTAAAGGGGTTGCAAAAAAACGTATGCAAAAACGAAGGATATGCGGCGTGTGCGCAGAAAAAATCAGGGCTGCGGCGCATTTGCCGCAGCCCTGACGCGCCGTTAAGGCGCTTTGGTTAAGGGGGTTATCGCTTTACTTAACGAAGAGCGTGAACAGAGAGAAGAGCGGGATCGACACGATCAGCATGCACAGGCAGCCGACAAGCGTGACCTTGATACGCATGCCGCCGTTGGGGATGGCTTCGTTCGCATGGAAGATCGCGGCGGGCGCGGAGGCACCGGGCAGAACCATACCGGCGTTCACAAGGTAGATCATCGCAGCGCCGACAACCGTCGAGGACGCGCCGGAGGCAATGACGAACGGGGTGAGGATGGGCACCAACGCAGCGCCGAACGCGATGTTGGAGCCAACGTTCGTGAGGACGATGGAGGCAATGCAGGTGAACACGATGATGAAGATCGCACCGTGGCCGGCGAACATCGGGGAGAGAAGGTTGCTGAGAAGTTCCACAATGCCGGTGGAGCTGTTGGTGACGGCGCCCGCGATGGGGAGCGTCACAGCGCACATGAGGATGACCTGCCAACTGATGGCGGTATTCTTAACTTTGTTGAACTCGATGCAGGGCTTGCCGTCGCCTTCGCCGGAGGGGAGTATGAGCAGAACCGCAGCGCACAGGCAGAAGATGCCGGCGGTGCTGAGCGTGTTGTTGATGAAGTCGGCAAAGCCGGTGTTCATGAAGGTGTTGGCAAGGATAACAAGGAGCACGGAGATAAGGAAGACGATAAGGATGCGCTTGAGACGCGGACGAAGCTTCACGTCCTCGTCGCCGAGAGCGCTTGTATCATACGCCTTCAGGTGGCTGTAGTCGATCTTGAAGATAGCCTTGCTCAGGAAAACGTATACGGTGAGGATCAGGATGGTCGTGGGGATGGTCATAGCCGCCATAATGCCGAAGTTGAGCGGCGTGCCGGTGACCTGACCCCAGGTCATGGCGAGACCGTACTGCCAGCTGGTGTAGGGGATCATCGCGCCGCCGAGGCAGGAGCCGAGGAGAATGCCGCCGAGACCGACGTAAACGAAGCTGCTGTTCTTTTCATAGCCGCAGTTTTCGGCGATGTTGACCCAGATGGAGCTGAGCAGGATGAGCAGAACGATGGGGCTGACAACGATGGAGGCGAGACCGAAGAGCGTCATGAACGTCCACACATAGAGCATGGGCTTGCCCTTGAAGATCTTCAGAGAGAGGGACCAGCGGACGAACCATTTGCCGAAGCCGTAGTATTCCAGCGCGCCGGCGGAAATGAACACGACGATGGACTGGAACACAACGTTGTGGCCCATCATGGAGGTGATGGCCTCGCCCATGGTGGTGTAGCCGCTGATGCCGTAGGCGATGATCGCAAACAGCGAAGGCCAGATGACATCACAGGTGGAGTAGCCGTAGACGATGCCGAGGAAAACGCCCAGGATCTTCATGCCGATCGGCGTGACCGGCCCAAACGTCGGCAGGAAGCCGAAGCCGAACATCAATACAAGAGTGATGATCATGTTGACAACATATTTGGTGCTGTATCTTTTCTTTTCTCCCGCTATCTGACTCATAGTAGCAAAAGTCCTTTCATTTCTTTGTTTTGCTTCGGACACAGGGCAATGCATCCGAGGCGGTTTTGGGGGACTGCGGCACCCATGGGTGCCATGAAAAATAAAAGAAAGAACCCATGCGGACGAACGGACAGCTTCCCGTGCGCCGCCGCTTTTGGTGTGCACAGTATAGCAAGAGAGAGCTCCTTTGAGAAGCACGTTTCCATGCAAAAAACGGAGATGGGGTGTCAAAGAAGTGATTTGCTTTCTGACGTGGTCTGACATTAAATAAACTCAAAGAAAGATTCCCATGCGCGCCGAATGGGCATATCGGCGCCGCAACGCATTTTTCCTGCCGTCAACGGCAGGAGGAAAGGAGCGCATTACCTTATATGTATGGATGGAGAGCCCGGATAGGGCTCATTACTCCGATGAGTGAAAACGCCGAGCATGCATTTCATTTGTATGCACCGGAGGGCGTTTCTTTTGCCTCAATGAAAATAGCGTTTCCCGGCCCTACGCCGGAAGGACTTAGAATACTCAACCGGAAGCTGTCCGAGACGGCCGCGGTATATAAGGATTCCGATATGGATCTTGTCGTTTTCGGCTGTACGGCGGGGAGCTTTATCAACGGCATCGGCTGGGACAAAGAGTGCATCCGGCAGATCGAAGAGGCGTCGGGACTCCCGGGACTTACAACGAGCACCGCCGTTCTGGAGAGCCTGCATGCGCTCGGCACAAAAAAGGTCGCGGTCCTCACCCCGTATCCCGCCGAGACGAACAAAGCCGAAAAGGTGTTTCTGGAGGCCGGCGGCTATGCGGTCACTGCGATCGAAGGCATGGACATGAGCGCCTTTACCCAGCCAAACGGCCGGCAGGCGTTTGCCTATGCCGACGAGTACTTTCTTTACCAGAACGCAAAAAAGATGGATCTGAACGGCGCGGATACGTTTTTCCTCAGCTGCATGGGGCTGACCACGATGGAGGTGATATCCTCTCTGGAGGATGCTCTCGGCGTTCCCGTTATCACCAGCCACCAGGCAACGCTCTGGAGCGCGTTGCGGCATTGCGGCGTCGGCGCGAAGCGCGCAGACCTCGGCAAGCTGTTCACCATTTCATGACAGGGGGATGCAGGAATATGTATAGCTGGAGAGCGAGGATCGGCGTCATCGCCCCTCTCGACGATCAGGTAGAATATGCGTTCAACAAATATGCCCCCGACGGTGTTGCGTTCAACTGCACGCGTCTGTCCTTCCCCGGGCCGACGCCGGAAGGACTGATTTATCTTTCCGATCAGCTGGAAAACGCGGCGCGCATGTACCGCAATCAGGAGCACAGCGTTGTGCTGTTCGGCTGCACGTCGGGCAGCTGCATCAAGGGCTATGGCTTCGATAAGGAGTGCATCGAGCGCATCGAGCGCGCGTGCGGCTGGCCGGGACTTACCACCAGCACCGCCGTGCTGGAAGCGTTTGAAGCGCTCGGCGCGGGCAAAACGGCGGTAATGACGCCGTATCCGGACGCGACAAACGAGGCGGAGAAGAAATTTCTTGAAGATAACGGGATCGGCGTCACGTCGATCACAGGCATTGGCTTTAACTACGGGCGGCCTTACAGCTACCCCGACAAGCAGCATCTCTACCGGAATGCAAAAAAGATACCCCTGGATGGTGCGGAGGTGTTCTTCCTGAGCTGCATGGGGCTCGCAACCCTGGAGCTTGTGGAAATTCTGGAAGAGGATCTCGGCGTTCCCGTTATTACAAGCCATCAGGCCAGCCTTTGGGCGTGCCTGCGTCATTCGGGGATCCATGACAAGCTGCCCGGTCTCGGAAAGCTGTTTACCATATGACCGCCATTGCGTTCACATTTATCAGGAGGAAACGATATGAGCAATACCACGCATGAAACCAGCGTTGAAATGACAAAGCAGCTCTGCCGCTTTGTTAAGGAACTGAAATACGAAGATATCCCGCCGATGGTCATCGAGCGTGCGAAGATGAACATCCTTCACACGATCGGCGTCAGCCTTTGCAGCTCGGAACTCAAGCAGATCCAGGATGCCATCGCGATCTCGCAGGAGATGTCGCCCGGCGCCTCCGGCAAAGCCACGCAGTGGGCGACCGGCAGAAAGATGAGCTGGGAAGCCGCAGCCTTCACCGCCGGCACGATGGGCGATATGCTCGACTGGGAGGACTGCTCCGTTACGGGCCACCCCTCCGCCGGCGTGATCCCCACCGCCGTCATCGCCGCCGAAGTTCTCAAAAAGAGCGGCAAGGATATGCTTACCGCGGTCGTGGCGGGCTATGAGGTATACCAGCGCGTCGCGCTGGCCGGTGCGAGCAGCATTTCCGGTTATAACATCTTTGGCTGCCTTGCCGTTCTTATGAAGCTTCTCGACCTTCCGCTCGAAAAGATGAATCAGGCGTTCGGCGTCGGCACGGCGTGCGCGCCCATGTTCTGCTCGCCGCACGAATCCACCATGTCCGACTCGCTGAATTACCTGTACGGCTACAAGGCGGAGAACACGGTGACCATGATCAAAACCGTCATGTCCGGCATCAAGGGCATGGAGGATGCGTTTGACGATCCGTCGGCCTACCTGCTGCATCTGCGCTATCAGGAGCCGGAATGGATCACCAAGGAGCTCGGCCAGACGTGGATGATGATGAACATGATCCTCATCAAGCACTGGCCCGCGAACGTGTTCGTGCAGACGTATGCGGAGCTCGCGGCCCGGCTGGTGACAAAGAACCATTTCGACCCGGACGAGGTGGCCGAGATCATCATTCGCCCGTCGATCGAGTTCCGCCATTGGTACTCCGAGACCGGGTACAAGTCCGTTACGCAGGCGCAGTTTTCTATTCCGTACTGCACCGCCTGTGCCATGTATCACCCGGAGCCCGGCGCGGTATGGTACAAGCCGGAGACTATGCAGGATCCGAAGATCATCGCGCTCATGATGAAGGTCAAAGCGGACGGCTTCGTGGATTTCAAGGGCAGCATGACCTTTATCAAAGACCTGATCGACGGAAAGCACCCCGAAAAGTTCATGATCGTCCGGATGAAGGACGGAACGGAGTACGTCGAAAGCGCGTTCACGCATCCCGGCCATCCGAACTATATGCTCACCCGTGACGAGTTCAAGGATATGTTCCGGCTGGAGACCAAGAATGTGCTCAGCGTAGAGACGGCGGAAAAGGCGATCGACTGCATCTGCCATCTGGAAAAGTATGACGATGCGTCGGTTCTTCCGACTTTCCTGTATTAAGCGGCACCGATTTTGAAAGCGGAGGTATATTATGCGATACAATCGTTGGTTTAAGGATAACAATTTTCTGACTCCTACGGAGTACACTCAGCAGCTCAGCGAATATGTGGAAGGCCTGCGTTATGAGGACCTTCCGTCCGAAGTTGTCGACAAGGCAAAGAAGATCCTTCTCAACACCGTGGGCGTGGTCCTCTCGGCGAAAAACAGCGATATCTATGGAAAGACGCTGAATATGGCCAAAGAGGCCAACGGCGGAGAGGGCGGCACGACAACGGATTGGAACAGCGGCACGAAGCTCGCTGCCGTCAACGCTGCGCTCGTTCTGGGCACCTGCGCGGACGTGCGCTCCGAGGAGGACTGCATGCAGACCGGTCACCCGTCCGCCGCGGTCATCCCCTGCGCCTGGCTGGCGGCGGAGGAACGCCATAAGAGCGGCAAGGAACTCATTACCGCCATCGCTGCGGCGTATGAGGTGTATTACCGCATCGCCATGTCCGTAAAGCCCTCGGAGGAGCAGGTCGCAAAGCGCGGCTGGGGCGAGATGAGCTGGCAGATCTTTGCCGCCATTATCCCTGTTGCGAAGCTCTACGATCTCGATGCAAGACGGATCAATCAGGCAATGGGCATCGGCTGCGAATGCAGCACGGTTCCCACGTCGTATGCCGCCGTCACGCATTCTGATTTCAAGCACTACGAGTACGGCTACCGGGCCCGCGACGGCTTCCTTATCACCAAGTCGGCAGAAAAGGGCATCCGCAACCAGAGAGACCTCTTCGATGATCCCAGAGCGTATGCCGAGGGCATGGTCGGCCATGCGGCAGATACGGACTGGCTGACAAAGGAGCTGGGAAAGCATTATTACATCATGGACGCCGAGCTCCGCACGAAGTCCGGCGAACCGGCTGCGGATATGAGCTTTGAGCAGCTCGCGGAGCTGTTCGCCGCGCAGACGGCAGAGGCCGTAAACGCCGACAAGGCGAAAGAGATCGTTGCGGGCATTTCCACCATCGAAGCCGTCAACGACATTTCCAAGCTGACCGAGCTGCTGTTTGCGGACTGAGTCACAGGTACATACAATAGCGAATGCAGCGCTGGGTTTGCCCAGCGCTGCATTTCTGTATGCTTGCGTCGATTGACAAGGGCACACGCGGTTCTGCCGGGCGGAAATGCCCTCATAC